>JANWIO010000077.1 GCA_025449835.1 Vampirovibrionales bacterium | reverse complement strand
CCAACAGCCTACAGACTGAAGGGCAGCTCTCTTGACGAATTGTCCATTCCCACGCAGCTCAACAGCCCCACGGATGATATCCCGCCCCGACTGAAAATAAGCATCCAACAAGTATTCATGATACTGGCAACGGGTTAACAGGTTCACATCGGCGTTCATAATCACCTTTTGAACCTGGACTGCCCCCACGCCTAAATCAGACAAATAGGGAAGAGCTTTCTCCAAAAAATCAGACTGAACACGCCCATCAGCATCAAAAACCAGAATGATTTCACCTTGGGCCACCTGTAAGGCATCATTTAAAACAGCAGATTTTCCAGGCATCGCCGTTTCAGGACGCACCACGTACTGAAAGCGTCCTGGATAAGCTTCACTTAATTGGGCAAGAACCTCAGCTGTCCCATCGGTACTACGGTCATCAAAAACCCATAAATCATAGTTGTCATAGGTCATGGCCAAAAGATTCTGAACCGTTTCTGCAATAACCGTCGCTTCATTATGTGCTGGCACCACAATACTTACAGAGGGGTGATAATCAGAGATCACGGGGGGTAGAATTTTCCCTTTGGCCAGTTTACGTCGATGGTGGGTAGTGGCCAAAGAAATCAGAATGGCATAAAGAGCAATCAAGCAGAACAATAAAATCGCTGCCGACTGGTGTGGCATCACTTTTTCCATGATCAGGACCGACCCCCACACAAAAATCAGGAGGAGTATGAGCAAAACCTTTTCAAAGGCTATATGAAGTCCGCCGGCTTCCACTTTCACGTTTGTTTTATCCTGCTCATGCGTATTTTTAGTAAACAACCAATCGATGGGAATACTCTGTTAATATTTTTGCCGCATAAGCCTTCCCATTTAGGTTAGCACTTTTTTGAGCCATTTGCTCAGCATGCCGTTTAAATCGGGCTGTTCTCAACACAGTATCAATGGATTTTGCCAAAACAGAAGGATTCGCTCGTAAATGATCATAAGTAATCTGAAGGGCCGCTCCCAATGAAACCATACGCTCTGCATTATTAATCTGCTCTGACTGAAACATATCCGGTACAATCACAGCGGGTGTCCCTAAGGTTAAAAGTTCCATAGCTGTGCTATGACCAGCTTGGGTAATCACCAAATCTGCTGCTTTAAACATTGGGGAAGCATCTTGAACATGCCCTCTCCGAAAAACATTAGAGGGAAGTTGAAGCGTCGGCAAAGAGGTTAAGAGATCAAAATACACATGGGGAAACAATGGCGCAACGTCTAAAACCGCCTTTAAAAGAGGTTCACGGTACGTGTGCCCTCCCAATGACACAACAACATAGGCATCATATCCTTCGGGGCGTTCTATTACAGCAACCTCTTCTCGTCGCCATGGCACCAATGGCCCCAGAAAACGGGTCCGTTTTTTAACGTGAAACGCAGGCGACAAGTTCATTAAACACACAGTGTCCGGAGGATAAAAGTCCGGAATCAGGATTTCATCGGCATGCGAAATCCAACTACGCATCCACCACTCAAAAGACTTGCCAAAAAGCTTTACTAAGGCTGAGTCATGCTGAAAAAACGGGTAAAAATCACTTTGATTGGTCAACACCAAACAAGGAATTCCAAGGCGAGACGCTGCAATCACAGGTGCAATCCGACCATCTGCCACCACCAACGTCACGTCATTGGCCAGCATAATGTCTCGTTCTTCAGCCACCATTTGATTCAAGGCTAACAGGGAGGACTGGTTTTTAATAATGGTTTTCCCCACATCAAAGCTACCTTGAGCCCCCATTAGTTTATACTCTTGAGAAATAGACACACTATTGAGCCCGGCCCGACGAACTCGGTCTAAGGCATAGCCATACGACCCAATTAAAATTTCAGAATCTGCAAACTCCTTGGCAATGGCCAAAGCACGACTCGAATGTCCATAGCCTTCACTGCTGATGGATAAGTATATTTTTGGTGCTCTAACGGGTGAAAGGCGTTTTTTACCAAGTTGAAGCATAGTCGCCATTTCCACTTTTGTAACGATCGTACAAGCCTTTACCCCCTAAAATCAAGAGGGGAATCCCTAAAATAACCAACATGGGGGCTACACCAATTAAATCGACCCCAACACCGGTTAAAACCACGGGGAATGTTGAGCAGGCGCTTAATAATGTAAACTCAACACCCATCACTTTTCCGCGTTTGTCTTCAGGAATCAGTTCATGCAGCACCGATTGAATAGGAACAGCGATCAAGGCAGCACCAATTCCCAAAATAACCGCAACCGTATGGGCATAGAGAACCCGCCAATCAAGATAGGGAAACAGGACAGGGAAAATAGAATGTTTCGATAAGAATTGGGTCAGCAGCAAGGCCAACAATCCCACACCAATAATGATAAACCCACTGTTAACCAATTTACCTCGGGCCATATGGCGTAGGCAGTGTCCAATCCCTAAGGCTCCAATCACCATACCCACACCACTAAACGTAATAATCCAGGCAAATTTTTGGGCCGCAATTTCTGGATCCACATACAAGTACTTAGCAGCGAAACTAATAAAGAGAATACACATCGCCACCACATATGAAAATAATATGGCCAGCTTCAGAATAATGCTTAAAACCGCTTTTTGCTCAAATAAGTATTGCATCCCCTCTTTCATCTCTCCCCAAAAACGATGAAAAGCCGTATTCACTCCCTCAGAAGCAACACAAGCGTCTTCTAATTTAGGATTGCAGGGATACCCAGCCTTCACAAAACAGAGGGCAATAGAGGAGACAATAAACAGCCCCACAATGGCCCAATGCACCTGCTTCAGGCCAAACACCTGGATCAAAGGGTCCCCCAAGGCAAAGCCGAAAATGACTGACCCCATCATGGTGGTTGTAAAAAGGGAGTTTGCCACCAAAAGCTGAGAGTTTTTGGTCACCATGGGGATCGTCGCCGACTCGGCTGGAACAAAAAACTGTGTGACGGTGGAAATACCAAAGGCACAGGCATAGAGCCCCAAAATGGATTTGGCATGAATAGCCAGGGGAATGGCTGCCACAATCACCGCTCGCAACAAGTTCGTAGCAACCAAGGTTCGACGCCGATGCCACCGATCAACAAACACGCCCGCAGCTGCGGTTAATAAAATGGCAGGAATGGTAAATGCAACATACAAAAAGCTCTTTAAACTATCTTGAGTGCCAAAATGGGCCACAATCAAGGTAATAAAGACCACAAAGATAATGCGGTCTGCCAGTTGCGAAAACACCTGCCCAATCCATAGCGCCATAAAGGCCCTATTTTTAAATAATTCTCGATATCCTTCCGTCTTCATCACTTCAGGTTTTTCCATAATTTCAGGAGAAGAAAGGTCAACTGGGACAGACATGAATTCAGATCGGGCTCCTCGCTTCAGTCATAAGCACATTCTACTTTGAACAAAGAAAAAATATCCAGCGTACAGAACCCAACGTTTACAAATGCTGGCATTAGGGGTCATTCAGTATAGGCTCCTGCATATTGACCCTGGGGCCATTTACCATGTTCCCAAGTGGCAAGAATCTGGGTAAATATCGATTCTGGCTTTAGATCCATTTGAGAAACCTCTTGACGTGTATAAAAACCGATCTCATCAATATTTTCTGAAATTTCCGGTTCTAAAGTGCCACCCATGAGTTTGCCATAAAAGACCACATCGATCACGTGTCGACCATCCGGAGCAAAAAAATCCGCGAGGTAGAGGAGTTTTTCAATCCAAATATCCAGATTGGCTTCTTCTTTAATTTCCCGGACGGCACAAGCTGCCATCGACTCCCCTAGTTCCAAGGTTCCCCCAGGTAGCACCCAAAAGGGACGTTTATTTTGGCGCGCCAGCAGTAAACGATTCTCAGCGTCTAAAACAACAACACCAACCCGGACTTTCAATAAATTACCCCTCATCGAACCAACGAATTCACAGATTTTTTCCATCGACCATGGCCATGCCCCCATTGGATATCGTACACCCCAAAGGGAATAGCCTTATTTTTAGATGACAGGGCAGAGACTTTCCCGTTTAAATCAAAGTTTTGAGGTAAATTCGGAAACACTGTCTGACTTTGAGATTTAACGTTTGTCTTGATAGCTTTCGCTGAAGAATACACCGAAGCACTTTGACACCCTATCATCAGTAAAGCAGCCCCCAAAAGGGTAACAAAAGCCCCTAAAGTTAGAAAACGCTTTCTTACCTTACTTTCAAAATCATATGTCATTGTCATAAAGCCTTTTTTCTCAGAAAGACCAAAATCTTTTTAAGATCCTAGCACAAACTGGAGAAAACATGTTTTTATACCTATGGAACTGATCTCAGGGTATATGCAGTTCCTGACATGCGTCATTTTGTTGAAGAAGAGGCCATAGACAAAGGTAAGAGGGGGAAAGATGTCGTACGACTTTTCGACATCCTTAAATTATCAAGTGCCAAGCATTGCAAATCGCTGGGAAAATAACAACCCGCCGACGCAAGATTCAAAAGACACGGTTGAAGACATTGCTCAAAAAGCCGTTAAGTCTCTTACACTGGGAATGTATGGTATTAATGCCGCCACCAATCATAATCCAGATCTCAAGGATAAGACCGTCTCTACACTAGAACAACTCACTTTACGCCGAGCCTTTGTTGCCAGTGAAAATGTTCTGGGAAAAGCCATTGGGAGCTTACGCCCAGACTTGGTGATGAACCACAATAATAGTACAGCGATGACATCGGGTAGCCCGCAGCCACTGGCCTATGAGTTTGGGAAAATGCTTCACCAACAAGTGGCTCCACATCTGGCATCATTTCATCAGGGGCTTCAACCGGAAACATTAAAGGTTTTAAACGATAACTTTAACCAATTCAGCTATCGTAGCCTGTTGTGGGGCGGAAATGAAACCACCATGGCCCCCCTGCGTGGATTTAGTGGTTCACAGTGGAAAGCAGCCGTAGGGAAGAACTTCAGTCAATTTTTGAAAACACCTGAAAATATTTCGCTAACCCCAACCAATTACCTAAAATACAGTGTTGGTGGAAACTGGCTAAGAGGCATTACTGAATATTTGCAAAGCGGAAAAGGGCTCTTTGGTGCCTTAATTGGCGGGTTAAATCTTTTTGTGAATGCGCTAAACGTGGGACTCACCATGCGGCGCGCCTACCGTAAGTCAGAAGAAAAGCATGAGGGTGCTTCAACCAATTTGTATAAAGCCTTAAAATCCGGTTTTAAAGAACTGGCAAGAACACTTTTATGTTGGGAAGCCAGTAGCCTCGCATTTTTACCTATTTTCAACCTAGTGGCCCTGCCCTTTTTCGGGACAGCCGCAGCCCTCACCGGATCCATTTTCACGGCAGCGGTGGTCTCCAAAGAGTTCACCAATATTTTTGGAAGCGCTGTTGAAGAAGATCAACCCGGGAAAATGAACCACTCCTTTGGACTCCCCGTCAACGGAAATTCCGCCAATTTAGCATAATGCCATCAACAACCTGTCACGCTTAGGATAAAGTTTTGTAACAACCTGATACCTGAAATCGCAATTTAACAGATTGAGCAACTTGATTAAAATGCATATGAAGAATCAAGCATTTTATAGGTTTTATTCATGAGACTCAATGAACCACTTCGATTTGGCTTGGTCCGTCCCGTCCGGTTTATTCAGGAATCAACGCAAAAAGAAATCGCTGCCCAGCCTTATTTTGACAATGCCCTTGAAAAGCATCTAACCGAAAAACTCGGGATGGGAGGATATGACTTTTTCATGTTTAACCATGCAGAACCTGGACCGGCACATGGGTTTTATGTTGTGACCAATGGTCCACAGGATACCGACAAAGATGACATCAAAAATGCCTATCTTAGTATTACCCGAGAACGACTGGGTATGGCGTTGTCCTGGATTAAAAGCGCCGACAGAATCATTCAAAAAGCAGGAAGCTCTGATCCAGACTTAAAAGCCCTCTGCCGCCAGCTTATAGAGAAAGTCTTTCCCAAAGCAGAGCCCATTAAGGTTGAATTGCCCAAATTAGATCCTTACTGGCAAAGGATGTTGAATAAATTTACACCTTAACCTCTAAAGCAACCCATAGAACATCAGAGCCTGGCATTGAATACCTTGGCTCTGACGAAGATTCCACCTCACTCAATTTTAATATCCCGAAGTGGGATATTTTAAAAGGGCTGATTTACGGCAACCGGCTGATCCAACATAATGCTCATCCGGGCCCCAGTGGGAATAACCACTTGTTTCCCTTGCCGAACAATGGCATAACCAATTCCGGCAATGCTACCGGCAGCAACACCAAAGGCGGCACCAGAGGCGGCACTCCCAAGAATACTACCTGCCGCCGTCCCCAATAAAGTACCTGTTGCGGTAGCCCCAACGGCTGTTCCTAAGGTTTTTAAAACTTGTGCCTGAGCAGAATCACCCTTAATCACACCTGAGGCGTCATCGGTGACGACATGGGCCCGAAGGGGAATGGTAAGTCCTGAGGATGTTTTAATCCCATAAAAATGAAGCTCTAATGAGCCGGGTCGCCCTAAATGCCCGGCGGCTGTAGCCCCTGTTACAGACCCTTCAACTTTAGAACCTGTGGGAATAACCACTTGATCCCCGAGATAGACGTCAGATTCCACAGTTGCAGAAACGGGATCCCCAACTTTACTAGAATAAGAAGATATGGGATGATCCAGGCGAATCATCATCATGGTGCCTTGGGGAATCGCAATAATATGCCCCCGTAAGGGAATATCGTTATTGTACTGAGGTTTCTGGTTAAAAGTTGTCGATGGTACTTCAGCAGGCGCTGTGGCAGGCGCATACGCGTTATCAGAATAATTGCTATCGGCCAACGCAAACGAACATCCCAACCCCATCATGAATACAACCAACGAACCGGCAAGAACATTCTTCAACATCGTTTCAAACTCCTTGATTACCCCAATTATCACGCTAAAAACATTATAAAAGAGATCGCCAATCAGAGGAAGGATCAACCTGGCCCTTACCGACATCTGTGTATTCTAAGCTGAGCTAGTAAGTTTGGTAAATCTGTAAATTCTCGTTTTTATCCTCATACACTAACTTAAAATACTTTTGAATAAACGGCATATTAATTACTGGAATATGAGGATTGAAATATGGATTTTGGCGAACATCATTATCGAGCACAACATAACGGAGATGATTTTGTAATAATACCTTCTCAAGGTTTCGAAAATCCGGATAAGCGCCAGCATAAATTTTTTGTGCAATTTCTGTTCGTTCTTCCACATTGTAATCAACAGGACTAACAATATTTAAAAAATCCTTTCTCCCCGCCAACATGGCAGGAAAAAAGGGATCTCCTCCCGTTAAAAAAATATCTTTGGGATTCACATGATTTAAAATCCAAATCCGGGCTGGATCATATAAATTCAAAACAATATCCTTTTTCTGCATCAAATTGTAGTAAGAAGGAAACACCTCAACAATACCGGTAATTGTAAGCAAAATTAAAAGACATGCTGCAACAAATTGTTTCAGAATATTTTTAGAACTAAATAAAACAATTAGAAAATTAGCCGCCAAGATATCTAAAAGAATAATTGCAATCATAACGATTTTTTGATTATCAACCGCTTGTGCCGGAATGCAAAAAAGAGTTGAAAGTAAAATTAATAAAAAACTTACCCAGAATATCCCGCATCCTTCTTTTGGAATGAACAAAGTACCAATAAATGCAATAAAGGGAAGAATGCCCAAAAGTTCAATATAAAAAAATAAAACGCCCCAAAAATCAGTCTTACCGGAGACAAACCCAACAAACCACCTTGGGTGAAAAAGAGTTGGACTACTCCCTGCAAAAAACAATTTTTCAAGCGCACCCAATAAGAGGGTAACAACCATGATAATCAAAAAATCACCACGATATTTGGAGACACAACAAAAGAATAACAAGAGCAAACACGTCGTAAAGACGATAGCGCCATTCCAATAACAAGTCAGCCCCAATAT
>JANWIO010000076.1 GCA_025449835.1 Vampirovibrionales bacterium | reverse complement strand
CGCGAGCGCGATTCTCGCCCCGCCCGAGAACGTCTTTCCCCCTGATTTACCCCGCACTCTACGGTACCTGAGAAGGATTACCCCACGCTTTCAATCAAGGAGCCAAAGCCAACATATGAGTACCGTTGCTGAAAAAAAAGCCGTCACCCAGGAAGATAGTATCGTTCACAAATTGGTGACGTATTCTCAAGGGTTAACGTTTGAAAAACTCACTGCCGAAGCCGTTCATGAAACTAAACGGCGTGTGATTGATGCCTTAGGGTGCGCCATGGGGGCGTACCTGGGGGAACCGGGTAAAATTGCCCGGACCTTGGCCCATACTGTTGAAGCCCCATCCTACGGGGCAACGGTGATTGGTTCCTTTCATCAAACCTCACCAGAGATGGCCGCTTTTGCCAACGGCATTTTAATGCGTTATCTCGACTACAACGACACCTATCTCTCTTTGGAGCCGGCCCATCCCAGTGATAATATTGCAGCCGTCTTAGCTGTAGCGGATCCAGAGATGGCTTCTGGCGAAGAAATTATTACGGCTATTGTGTTAGCGTATGAAATTCAGTGTCGACTGTGTGATGCCGCCAGTATTCGAGCGCATGGTTGGGATCACGTAACCTATGGGGCGTTTTCAGCCTCACTGGGGGCTTCTAAAATCTTGCAACTCAATGCCAATGAAATGGCGCATGCCATGGCCTTGGCGGGTGTAGCCAATGTCACCATGCGGCAAACCCGGGTGGGTGAGCTCTCTCACTGGAAAGGAGCAGCCTTTGCCAACGCATCTCGCAATGCGGTTTTTGCATCTCGCCTGGCTTGGCACGGCATGACGGGGCCATCCCATATTTTTGAAGGGGAGATGGGTTTTCAAAAACAGGTTTCAGGGCCTTTTGAACTCCCGGCTTTTGGGGGCGAAGGCGATATCTATATGATCAATAAAACTTGTATCAAGTATTGGCCAGCAGAGTACCATTCTCAAAGCGCCATTGATGCGGCCCTTCAGTTGCGGGCTGAAATTGGCTCTGCCGATAACATTGCTCAGATTGAAATTGAAACCTTTGATGCCTGCGTAGACATTATTGCGGGCGAAGAGGAAAAATGGTTCCCTAAAAGTCGTGAAACGGCTGATCATAGTATGCCATACTGTGTGGCAGTGGCACTGCTTGATGGTGAAGTCACTCGTGATCAGTTTGATGAAAAACATTTGAACGATAGTCGGGTGAGTGAACTGATTCAAAAAATTAAGGTTTCTCGAAATTCCGATCTTTCAAAACTTTACCCAGAGGGGATTCCCAATCTGTTAAAAATTAAAACCAAGGATGGCAAAGAATACGCTAAGCAAGTCACCTATCCCAGAGGCCATGCCCAAAACCCCATGACGGATCAGGAAGTGGAAGATAAGTTCCGGCGCCAAGCCTCTGAGGTGCTCTCGAAAACTCAAATTGATTTTTTGTTAGAGGAGCTCTGGCACCTGGAAGAACAGGATGAAATTGGTGGTATTCTTGAAGCCTTTGCGGTGTAGTCGGTGACATTAAATCGCCCCAAGGCCCATACGGCTAAAATACTGCGAGATCGGATGGAAAAACCCGGTATTGTTGTGATGCCAGGAGCGTTTAATGCAGCAACTGCAAAGCTGATTGAGCAAAGTGGTTTTGAAGCGGCTTATATTACCGGGGCAGGTTTGATTAATGGCGTTACGGGCTTTCCTGATATTAATCTGCTTTCCATGGCAGAAGTGACCCAATTTGCTGGATATATTGCCGATGCGGTAGAGATTCCGGTGATTTGTGATGCAGATACAGGCTATGGTGAAGCCCTTCAGGTGATGCGTACCATTCAACGCTTTGAGCAAGTGGGCGTGGCTGGAGTTCATCTGGAAGATCAGGTTGCGCCCAAACGATGTGGTCACCTGGAAGGGAAACAACTGATTTCCATTGAGGCCATGCAGGCCAAAATTGCGGCCGCCATTTCGGCTCGGCAAAACCCTGCTTTCTTGGTGATTGCCCGAGTGGATGCTCGTGGGGTGACGGGCTTAGATGATGCCATTAAACGGGCTCAGGCTTACGAAGAAGCTGGTGCCGATATGATTTTTCCCGAAGCGCTTCAGTCTGAGGAAGAGTTTGCCCAGTTTTCCAAGGTACTCAATATCCCGCTATTGGCCAATATGACTGAATTTGGGAAATCGCCTTATCTTTCGGCCCAAGATTTTGATGCCCTGGGGTATAAAATTGTGATCTTTCCGATGACCGCTTTTCGTGTCATGATGAAGGCGGCCCAAGATGCTTTAATGGAATTAAAACAAACTGGTACCCAGAAAGGATTCTTGGACAGGATGCAAACTCGGGAAGAACTCTACCAGTTAATTGATTATCCCGCTTACAATGCGCTGGATAAAAGGTTCTCTGAGCAAAGTCAGCATGGAAAAGAGGTTGAGGTATAGAACGATGGAAGCAACACAAACATACAGTCCTGGTTTAGAAGGTGTTATTGCTGGCGTTAGCCAAATTTCACAAGTAAATCCTGATTTAGACAGTTTAACCTATCGTGGATACGACATTCGGGATTTGGCCAAACATGCCCAATATGAAGAAGTGGCTTATTTGCTGCTCTATGGCGAATTGCCGAATAAATCGCAGTTGGAAACCTTTACGCAAAAAATTAAAACCCAACGAGACCTTCCAGCGCCCATTGTCACCATGTTAAAAGCGCTACCCAAAGAAAGCAATTACATGGATGTTTTGAGATCCTGTGTGTCTTTGTTGTCATCCTTTGATCCACAGGCGCAAGATTCTTCTCATGAAGCCAATTTGGCGAAAGCCACCCGTCTCATTGCTAAAATCCCTACCATCATTACGTCTTCTTATCGCATCTTTCATGGCGAAGAGCCCATCCAGCCGGATACCAGCCTGAGTCATGCGCAAAACTTCTTTTATATGCTGCGTGGCGAAAAGCCGGATGCGATGACCACCAAGATTTTTGACACCACCATGATTTTATATGCAGAGCATGGGTTCAATGCCTCCACCTTCTCTGCTCGGGTGACTGCTTCAACCTTGTCCGATTACTATTCTGCAGTAACCTCTGCTGTTGGAACCTTAAAAGGGCCGCTTCATGGGGGCGCTAACGAAGAAGCGATGAAGATGTTGCTTGAAATTGGGTCATTGGCTAATACAGAACCTTGGCTGATGAAGGCGTTAGCTCAAAAACAAAAAATTATGGGCTTTGGTCACCGGGTGTACAAAAAAGGTGATACTCGGGCGCCGATTTTAAAAGTCTTGGGCAATGAACTCTGCAATCAACGGGGTGACAGCCAATGGTGTGATATGGCCGATAAAGTGGAAGAAGTCATGATGCGTGAAAAAGGGCTTTTCCCCAACGTTGATTTCCCCACGTCTTATATTTATTATATGATTGGCTTACCCATTGAGCTTTATACACCACTGTTTGCAGCAAGCCGAATCGCTGGATGGTCAGCACATATTATTGAGCAGCTTGATAATAATCGTCTGATTCGTCCAAAGTCTATTTATGAAGGCCCCAAACATCGGGAATACACACTGTTGGAACAACGCTAAGCCGAATCGCCCTGAGTATACGGCGCACGTGTTTTTGCAATTCAAACCGGCTTGACCTATAATGAGCCCGTATCAAAAGCGTTTGGCTGTGTTTGTTGTACTTTGGGTCGCCGAACAGCCAGGAGGGTTATGCCGTGAAGTTGGTCACTTTTGAAGTTTCAACCCCAGTAGGGCGCTTTCAGCGACTGGGAGCCTTGTTACAGAATCCTGAATATATCCTGGATTTGAATGCTACCTATGCTTGGATCTTAGACAAGAATGGGATTGATGCCCCCCGTCGTATGGCAGATGCTGTGATTCCGTCGAGCATGCGTGGGTTGATTGAAGGGGGCGATTATAGCCTGGCCGAAGCGCAAAAGGTGGTTCGCCATGTTGTCTCTAGCTGGAATCTTCAGGAGGCTATTCGATTTAAGGGTACCAATAGCGAAAACCTCTTATTTCCCCGAAGTAATGTCAGGCTGTTAAGCCCGTTGCCAAACCCCAACTCTTTACGAGACTTTTTGGCCTTTGAAGCCCATACAAAACGGGGCTATGAGCGGCGTGGTCAGCAGATTCCAGAGCAGTGGTACAAGTTACCGGTATATTATAAAGGAAATCACCGAAGCTTGATTGGCCCGGATGAGCCAGTCATCTGGCCGCGGTACACCCAAAAGCTGGATTATGAGCTGGAACTGGCTTGTATTATTGGTAAAAAAGGGCGTGATATTCCAGAAGCTGAGGCTGAAAACTACATTTTTGGCTACGCCATCTTAAACGACTTTAGTGCCCGGGATATTCAAATGGAAGAGATGATCTGTCGCCTGGGACCCGCCAAGGGAAAAGACTTTGCAACGGCGTTAGGTCCCTATATTGTCACGGCTGATGAGATTCCTGATCCGAGAAACCTCAAAATGATTGCCCGAATCAATGGGGAAGTATGGTCTGAGGGGAATTCGGGGACTTCGCACTGGACCTGGCCGCAAATGATTGCCCATGTCTCTAATGAAGAAGACCTTTATCCATCGGATATTTTAGGGTCTGGCACCGTGGGTGGCGGTTGCGGGTATGAACTGGATCGTTGGATTCAGCCGGGAGACACTGTAGAATTAGAGATAGAAGGCCTTGGGAAATTGCGTAATCTGATTGTGACCCATGAACAGGCGCATCGCAATTTGATTGAACCGGAGGGGCAGAAATATGTACCTGCAAGCTAAGGGGAAATTTAGTAAGCAAGCTCACGTGGATATTCCCACGGGAACCTATGAGGAAGAGTTCGGCAGGGATGGCTTTTTTGGCCCTGTGAGCCATCTTTATCATCAGAATCCCCCAACGGGATGGACCCGGATTGAAGGCCCCTTACGGCCTCATGCCTTTAATACCCATCAATTACCCCAGTCGGCGCTCCTGCATGCCGTCCCCGATCGGGTCACCATGCTTTACAATGAGGATGTTGCTGTTCAAGTGGTCCGCCCCAAGCAAACCCATCCCTGGTATTTTCGCAATGCTGATGGCGATGAAGTCTATTTTATCCACGAAGGCGAGGGAACCCTTGAAACCGACTTTGGCGAAATGCCTTTTGAGACAGGGGATTATATTATTATTCCTCGGGGAACGACGTATCGCTTCGTTTTGGCCGGGAGCCAAAATTTCTTTTTGATTTTTGAAAGCCACAGCCGGGTTGTGGAACCGGAGCGAGGCATTTTGGGGCAACATGCCCTGTATGACCAAACCGTCATTGAAACGCCTGTCCCGACGACTCCATCTAACCAAGAGAATACAACAGGCCATGAGTGGGAAGTGAAGGTCAAACGTCTCAATGAACTAACCTCTGTCTTTTATCCCTTTAATCCCTTGGATACTTTGGGTTGGAAGGGCGATTTAACTGTCTTGAAACTCAATGTTCGGGATATTCGCCCTGTGATGAGTCATCGAGTTCATTTGCCACCGAGTGTTCATGCCACATTTAAAGCCCATGGATTTATTATCTGTAGCTTTTTACCCCGCCCTCTGGAGTCTGAGACAGGGGCGATGCGGGTTCCCTTTTATCATCGCAATATTGATTATGACGAAGTGATTTTTTATCACAGTGGCGATTTTTTCAGTCGCGATGGGATTCAATCGGGGATGGTGACGTTTCATCCACAAGGGATTCATCATGGCCCTCATCCCAAAGCCATCGAAGCCAGTTGGCAGAAAACCCAAACCGATGAAGTGGCCGTGATGATTGACACCGTGAGGCCGCTTCAGATAACCCAGGAAGCCCTTGCGGCCGAATGGGCTGATTATTGGAAAAGCTGGCAGGACACAAAGCTAAAATCGGAGGCCAACGCCGAATGACATTTGAAATGATTGATCTTGATCCAGAGATGATGAGTAACCAAGAGCGTTACAAGCTCCTCATTGGGAGTGTTGTACCGCGGCCCATTGCTTTTGTCTCTACCATCAGCCCGGATGGTGTTCCCAACCTCGCGCCGTTTAGCTTTTTTATGGGAGTATGCTCAACACCTTTAACCATTTGCTTTTCTCCCATGTATCGCGGGTCAGATGCGGAAAAGAAAGACACCTTGAAAAATATTGAAGCCACCGGCGAGTTTGTGGTGCATATTGTTTCTGAAGATATTGCCGAACAAATGAACCAAACGGCTGGGGAGTATCCTTACGGGGTCGATGAGTTTGAGGTTGCCGGATTAACCAAGATTCCCAGCGAAAAAGTGAAGCCTTTCCGGGTTAAAGAGTCTCCCATTCAGATGGAATGTAAGCTGCATCAAATTGTAAGCCTGGGGGATAACATCGGAAGCGCTAACCTGGTGATTGGTCGGGTGGTCCAGCTTCATTTTGCGTCGGATGTGTATGAAAATGGCCGAATTAATCTTGAAAAGCTGAAACCCATTGCTCGTTTGGCAGGCAGTGCCTATGCGCGGGTGACGGATACTTTTGAAATGGAGCGTCCTTCGGTAAAGCCCAACGTTACGAGCCCTTCTTAAAGAAGACTTAATAAGGATAGAAAGGTTTGTAATGAGGGTCCGTTCCCTCCCCTCAAACACCCCTCCCCAAAATGTAAGGCTTATTTAGCAATGCGAAAGAAGAGGGCCTTAAACAGGGCGTCGTTTGATGCGAATCAATTGCTGAAGGGGGCGATAGCTTTCGGTCGCTGTGGCAACCCCGCTTAAAATAATGCAGCCATAGAGAATCATCACTCCTGTAATAGGTTCATGAAGAACCCAATGGGCAAAAATAGCCGTTAAAAAAGGCTGCAAAAAGATATAAACGGCAACGGTTCCGGCGGAGACTTTGGCCAGGGCGTAATAATTGAGAAAATAAGTAAAAATCGTCGAGAAAATTACCACAAACCCCATCCAGAGCCAGCCATTTAACGATAAATTTAGCCCAGGGACGCCATGGCAGGTCCACAAAACAATGGGGATGGTTATAATCCCGGCAAAGGTAAAGGCATAGCTAATCACTGAAAAGGGCGGATATTTTTGTACCAAGGGTTGGCTCAGGACCAAAAAAACAGCCCATCCCGTGATATTTAAGAACACGATGATATCTCCCCATAAAAAAGTCGCGGGTAAAGGCTCTTGGCCACTGTGGACCGATAAAAGCAGGAAAAGCCCCATGAAAGCGATGAGTGTTCCCAAAACTTTAGGCAAGGTCAATCGCTCTCGTTTCAGCATTACCGAGAGAATCAGGGTGGCTAAAGGCCCCATTCCCACCAGAAAGCCCGTATGAAACACAGAGGTTAAGTGAACCCCTAGGGCAATGCTGGATTGAATAATGGAAACGCCTAAGAATCCTAGCCCTGCAATTTTGAGTAGATCGAGCTTAGAATCAATCCGGGTGTTAAAAAGCAGTTTTTCAAAAATATAAAAGAGCGGTACCGCTAAAATGAGCCTGAGACCAAAGGTTTGCCAGGGCGTTAAGTCGGTTACCAAAATTTTCAGGGCCACATAAAACAAACCATAGATGATGCTGCTGGCCAATAGCGCCAGATGGGCTTTGCGCATAACGTGGGTAGAATTTCAGCCAGGGCCTGAAAGAGGGCATCATTTTCTTCGGGTTGGCCAATGGTAATACGGATGGCGTTGGGAAATCCTAAAGAAGCCAATGGCCGGATGGCAATTCCCCGTTTTAAAAGGGCCTCATTTAAGCTATTTACGGTTTCGACGGTGTCAAACTCAATAAAAATAAAGTTTCCTACCGAAGGAACGTATTTTAAACCCAGTTTATCAAACTGCTGATAATATCGTTTGAGCTCTTGCTTGTTGTTCTCGATACCCTTAGCGATAAAGGCCTGATCATCCCAGGCGGCATCCGCAGCCACTTGGGCCGGAAGACTGGGCTCAAAGGTCATTTTTATTTTTCTGAGTTGATCCACCAGTTGGGGCTCACCAACGCCGTACCCAATCCGAAATCCGGCCAAGCCGTATGCTTTTGAAAAGGTCCGCAGGATGAGTAGGTTGTCTTGGCGGAGACTCAGCGCATTGGGATAATCCGGAATATCCCTGCAAAACTCAATATAGGCTTCATCTAGAAGAATTAGCGTGGTGGGGGGAACATTTTCCAAGATGGTTTTGAGTTCTTCGTGGGTAAAATAGCTCCCTGTAGGGTTATTGGGGTTGGGGAGGTAAAGAATTTTGGTTTCGGGCGTGGTAGCCTTGATAATG
>JANWIO010000075.1 GCA_025449835.1 Vampirovibrionales bacterium | reverse complement strand
AGAGCTGACCGTCTTCTTAGGCAAGGGAAGGAAGAACCGAACCATTGGTATCCCTAATAATTTAAAGCCTTATCTGGAAGAATACTTAAAAGAGCGCATTCTAAGGCCGGTTAAATCAGAGTATCTCTTTTTAAACAGTCATAACATCCCGTTTTACCCAGGGAGCTTAGCTGCGGTCATTAAACGAATCAGTGATTTGTCCGGTATTCCAGTAACGACCCATGGATTAAGACGAACGTTTGCTACTATCAAGGCAGAAGAATCTAAGCCGCTTCACTTGATTCAACTGGCCCTTGGACATTCCGACATTAAAACGACGCAAAGTTATCTGATGACCGATCAAAAAGCCGTGGCTGAAGCGATGAAGGATTGGTAAGCGAACCCAAATTACAAAAGTTCTTCTAAAACCGCTATTAATTTATTAACTTCTTCCATTGGTTCATCATAGTAATAGGCTCCTTCAAGTTCATCTTTAATCCAACCCTCTAAAATACCAGTAGCTTTGCCTATGGCTTATTCCAAACGTTCTATCCATCTATTCAGTTGTGCTACACTAATATCCATCTTACTCAGCCTCTTCTCAGTTCTATTTAAGCCTTATACGTGGTGCATTGGGGAGCTTCCAAACCTTTACATTGCCTTATTACTGTCATTTGGGAAACACGTGTACAATAATTAAATGTTAAAGAACCTTCTTATGCTTTCTTTAATGCCTATCCTTCTTGCTTACCTGGCAGGAAAGTATCCTGTTTTGTTTAAAAAGCTGGTTGGGATTCTTCACTATTTTGATATTCAAAATCGTATTAAGTTGGCGCCCTGCGATGAAGATGATCATGTCCTCATTCATTTTGAAGTTTCTCAGTTTGATGAACTCTATCGCTCAAGTGGTAAAGATTGGTACATCGGAGAAGGCGGGACTGGAGCAGTTATTGATGATCGGTATAACAGATTTTTAGAATTCCTGGAAACGGGGAAATCGATACACGCCTCTTCAATTTGTTTTGAGGAGAGGGATAATCAACTGGTCGTAGGCTTTGTTAATGGTCGACATCGGTATGCTGTGATGCGAGATATGGGAATTTCCTATATACCAATGGGAGTTTTGAAGGACTCACTGCCTATATTAGAAAAACATGGCTTCATATCCAACAGTTCGATAAACCAACCCCCTGTTTATGCAATGGTTTCCTAGAATTCTTGCTCTAAGAGGGACTCAATTTATCTTGTGTTATCCGTTCTGAAATTAAGCTCAGATATTGGGACCAGTTGCTGATGATTTCAATCGCATCACTGTCTTTCAATTCTTCCTCATAATACGGCTGCCAAACATCCTTTGTGTTGTCAATCAGTTCCTGAGAATATGTTGATTTCATAGGGCTATTGGTCCTTAAAAACAGATAATAAATGAATTTCCATGTCGAAAAACATTAAAAGGATCACATTTTCAAATTACACTACTGAAGCGTTTGGAAGAACTTTGGAATCAACTCTCTTAATTCTTCAAGCACTTGATCACAGGGGGGCAGATCTTGAACAAACTGCCCTAAGTTTAAATCCCAGTGTTTATGAGCTTCTGATACAAGTTCATCGGTAAAAAAATCGTCGAGACTCGTATAAGAAACGTCAACATGGGTCGCTTTTTTATCCAATAACTCCGGTAATACCTCGGAGCTCAGCTCATCACCAAAAGACAGTAAGAGTCGCCATAGGTCATAATAATCCCTGGCACGCGGCCTATGCCAACTTCTTTCCATCAGTTTTTGATTGGTTTGAAGTAACGTGCGCATTTTTTCAGCAACGATTTCATCCAAAGAGTAGCAATTGACCTCAACGGACAATTCATCCTCATAATTGTGAATCAGGCGTCTCTTAACCGGGGGCATCAATACCGGTTCATGATGGCTGATTTCTAGCTTAATTTTGCATATGATTCTGCGCTGCCAGGGAAACATTACACCGACTTTAAAGGCTTCTTGTCCTTGAGGATGCGGATGCTTCTCCTTATACCGCTCCAGTTCCAATTTAAAAGCTCCAAGTTCATTGAGCTGTTTTTCTGTTTTGGCCACCGCATCTTGAAGGGCCTTTTCCAGCGCTTTATCAGTTGGCGCGTTATGCGTCGAGAAATCAAGGTCTTCTGAAAAACGGTAATCTCCAAAATAGCATTTCTTTAAGGCCGTTCCCCCTTTGAAAATGAGCGATTCTTTCAAGGAATCCGTATGGGCGATTCCGGCGAGGACAAAGCTCAAGGCAAAATCCCGCTCAATCGTTTCTTGTACTGTATTGGAAGCTTTAGCTGCTTCCCGGATCCGAGACTCTATTGGTTTCATTGTATTTCATCCTTTGCCG
The DNA here is from genome assembly GCA_025449835.1 of Vampirovibrionales bacterium. GTDB lineage: Bacteria > Cyanobacteriota > Vampirovibrionia > Vampirovibrionales > JAGQHJ01 > JANWIO01. The sequence continues at coordinate 25,825 of JANWIO010000075.1, read as the reverse complement.
CCAAGTTATTCAACAGCATCCATTTGGAATCATACTCCCCTTTCTTGGGCTTTGTCGGATCCAAAACCTTATAGCCAGAAGAAGGGATAACCAGTAAAGGGCCCCATTTGTTTTTACTAACCCCAAGATGCTCCAATGACCAACCTAGACGTTTGATCAGGCTTGTTTTCCCGTATCGGAGCGCATAATCGACCAACCGATTCATATCCAGTTCGTTAAGATGCTCCTCGGTGATCCCAAGCGCTTCTCCCATCCCGCCGAACATGCGAGGCCAAGCAAAACATTCCATCAGTGTCCTTTCTTTATCCGTTATTGGGATCCGGAAATTTTGATCAATCCAGATTTCCTCAATTCCAAAGAAATAGTCCGGTTTGACTTGAACATACTCATACCGAATCCCGGAAACTTCCCAGGCATGCTTGGATTTTTTTGACATTTTCTTCTTCTCGCCCGATTCAGCCCGCATGCTCGGGGTAACCACCTTATTGGTAGTCATTGCCGTGACGTTTTTGGGAAGCTGTTCCGTTAGGCCATGGAAGTTCAAGGCCGACCAATAGCTGATGGCTGACGGAGTCACTAGTTTTGTTGCAATGACAAACGGATGGACCTGGCTTTCACCCGGCAATTTCCCTGTTCCAACGTATAACCCTCGGCGGATTCGCGTAATCCATCCTGATTTAACCAAATTGTGCAGAGTCACCCGCAGAACGTTTTCGGATATACCAAGCTTTGCTGCAACTTGCTTGGCATCTTCACTGTCAAAGACGAATTTGCCCTCATTGGTCAATTCACCTAGGAGAAGCACCCCAAGGCTGGTCGAGTACCCTTTGCTTATGGCATTATCCATGAATCTCGTTCTTCAAGTCGTACTTAATTTACTGCGAAAATTAAGATTTTGCTATTTTTCGTAGCATTAAGTATAGCATATAAAGTTACGTAAGTTAACAATATACTAATTTTCGTAGTGTAATATGTAAAATTCATTTAGCTGTTTTAGCTACTGAATGTGGGTTTAAGGGTAAAGAGGCACTGAAGGATAGGGACGTATTAAGATAAAGATCAAATACTCAGCCTGATTTTTCTTGAGTATTATAGCGAAGTCCGGTTCATAGGGGTTTGTCATGCAACGTATCCAGATATCGAGAGAGGAGCTCTATGAGAAAGTATGGCAAGTGCCGATGATGCACTTGGCCAAGGAATTTGGCATTAGTGATCGGGGGCTTGCAAAAACCTGTAAGCGGTTGGAGATACCTCTTCCAGGACTGGGATATTGGCGTAAGGTAGAATTGGGGATATCTGTCAAAAAGGCGAAATTGCCACCACCAAGTGAGAAATGTCAGTTAAATACGTCCTTTCTGATAAAAGCCCCAGATGAAGAAGTATCAATTGATCAGTCTGATATCGTATTGCAGGTAACTGAGTCAGAATCCAAGCCTGAAAATCAAATTATCGTTCCCCAACAAGTCCACAAATATCATCCCCTCGTTAAAAAAACACTGGAATCACTGGTTAAGTCACGTTCAGATGAATACGGCAGAGGTTACGCCAGTCCTGAGGAATTGTTGGATATCAGATGCTCCAAAAAATGTGCCCATCGGGCAGCACGCATCTTTCATACACTGATCCAGCACCTTGAAAAACGTGGCCATTCAGTCGTACTGGAACGTTGGCTTCCGTATTATCACCGGTATGAGTCCGGTACCTTTATTGAATACTTCGGAGAAAGCCTTAAAGTGTATTTAATGGAAACATCGGTGAGAACCGATCATGTCCCTGCCAAAAACGAAATCTGGGGACCAAAATATGATTACACTCCATCAGGACAGCTGATTTTAAAAGTCGAAGAGTACGGGTACAACAGGTTCAAAAAGACATGGTCAGATACCTCCAAGAAAAGGTTGGAAGATCAACTGAATTCATTTCTCATCGGTCTTGCCAAACTGGCAGTCTATGAAAAACGTGAGCGGGAAAAGAAGGAGCAGGAAAGGCTCGAAAGAGAACGTCAACGTGAGTACCAGGAGATGCTACGATTAAAGGCTGAAGAAGAGCAGAAACGAAGAGAACACCTGGATCAACTAGTGTATCAGTGGGTAAAAGCGAGTCGGATAAGACAATTTTTAGAGAAAGCCACGCTTTCAGATATCGATTTCTCTCAAGACGGGATGACTCAAGAGGAATGGCTCTGCTGGGCTTATAACTACGTGGATCAACTGGACCCCTTTCCCAAGAAGAATCAAAGGCCGGTAAATTCTACAAAAGTCACTTGATGTAATATCATGGCTATGAGTTTTAGCAGAAGAGATTGATATTGGTGAAGGACAAAAATGATTTTTTCATTAGTTATACCGGCATTGATCGAACTTGGGCCGAGTGGATAGCCTGGCAACTTGAAGAAGCTGATTATTCTACCGTATTACAGGCATGGGATTTTCGCCCAGGCAATGATTTTGCGATAGAAATGCAAAAGGCATCCGTCATGGCAGAACGAACGATAGCAGTTCTCTCAGAGGATTACTTGAACGCTTTATTCACGCAACCAGAGTGGTCTGCTGCCTTTACAAGCGATCCAACCGGGGAACAAAGAAGATTAATCGGGGTAAAAGTAAGAGAATGTCGTGCTGAAGGGATGTTAAAAAGCAGGGTTTATATTGATTTGGTAAAAGTCACGGACAGGGAGGCTGCAAAGAAAGAACTCCTGGACGGCGTGAAAGAAGGAAGAGCTAAACCCTTTGACCCTCCCCATTATCCTGGAGAAAAAACTCATCAAGCTGAACCTGATTTCCCAGGCCAACAGGTGCAAGGCACCTTAGCAAGCGCTACCAATAAGTTCATGCCTAAGTTGCCGGTAGAAAAAACGGATTTAGCGGTCAATGACTTCCTGTTAAACGCATTTAAGATGATTAATCGCTATTTCAAGGAGGCTTGTGACGAGCTTTCCCAACGCTCTAGTACGATTGAGGTTCGTTTCCAGCAGATTACTGATCAGAAGATGGTTTGTGATGTCTATCTGGGCGGAAAACAGGAAACCAGCTGTAAAGTTTGGCTTGGGCGGGAATCATACTCCCGGTTTGCACAGATTGGTTTTAACAATAGCGGTTTTTCAATTGATCAGGATACCAGTTATAACGAGATACTCAATATCAGTGACAACCCGCATCGATTGAGTCTTCAGGCAACCATGCATAGCATTGCTTTTGGTAACGATATCCCAAACTTTGATTATAACGACCTAAGCCCTGAGCAAGCTGCCGAATATATATGGCGGCGTTTTATCTCGGTATTAGAATATCGGGTCAGGTAGAACCAAATTTATTTTGACTCTGTGTAACGGCTAAATATCCAATTATGGGAACAGGCCCCAGCTTTATAATCATGAGAATCATCTAAGACAGAACCAAAACGTGATTTGGCTCCAAAAACACCACTACTGTTGAGCATTTTTAGAAATTTAATGGGTTCCAATGTAAAAGGAATCTTTGATTGCAGCTTGGCCAAACACGGAAATAAGGCAGTAGTGTAAATCCATGAGGCTTACTTCAACTCTCAATATGCCCCATCTGATACCCCGAAAACGCTTTTATTGATAAAGCAGGCTGTCTGAGGTTTGTGCATCGTGTGATCTCAAGGCATTTAAGCTCAATATAGAAGAAGAAAATCAAGGCATCCAGGCAGGATGCCTTGATTTTCTTCTGGCATTCCTCAGATAGAAAGGCTTTCTGGTTTGAGAACGGGTATTGCTAAAAAAAACGGTACTTAAAAATTGGTGGCGAAATTAGACCCATGTCCACTACAAACGTAATAACAAACTCAGGAGAAATTTAAATGAAAAACTATGCGACAGTCCCGATTAAGTCCAGATTCCAAGCGCTTCCATCATATCCCGGAGGAAAGCGGAGACTGGTTTCGTGGATCTTCGGTCAATTGGAGGAGATTATTAAGCCTTTCTACTGGAGTGATCTGACTTTGGTTGATGCTTTCGTTGGCGGTGGTGCCATCAGCATGTATGCCAAAGCTCAAGGATTTTCGCTGAAATGTAATGATTGGTCCAACCGGAGCCAAATCGTTCTGGAAGCGTTGATTGCTAATAACTGGGGCAAGCTGGGGGAACATTTCTTTTATGGTGTGTTGGAAAAGCTTTCCGAGAGTGATGTAGGCTTTATCGAGCAGGACTATGGTGGATCGGTCTTTTCCCTCCGGCATGCCAGAGTTTTGGATCTGGTACGGTTGGCCATTGAGGAAATGGGCTGTTCCATTACGAAAGCGATGGCGAAGTTGTTGCTTTGGCATCTTACGCTGGAATTTATCGCTTTTAGTACATCGGTTGGTACCAGTAATAAACCGTTTGCACAGATCCTGGATAGTAAAATGGACTGGTGGGCTTTAAACCCCAAACGCTATCAAGATGGGAGCTTCAAAAAACTGCTTGAACCCTGCTTTGAGGTAATTGAGAAAAAACGTAAGGCCATTAATAGTGGCGTTTTTCAGGGAATTAGCAAAGTGGAGTGTTTTCGTCAGGATGCATTTGATTTCGTGAAATCCGTTGAAGGCCACATTCTATATTTGGATCCTCCATACCCCGGCACGATGGGATACGAAAGGGAAAATCGTGTTCTAGATAGCATCATCCTGGATGAAAAACCTGCAACACGGCCTGAAATCTCCCCGTTCACGAAAAGCGTGGACGCATTGTCCGACCTGTTGGTCCGCAGCCAGCACATTCCCATGTGGATCATTTCCTATGGCAATAAAGTGGTAGATCTGACTGAACTCAAAGCAGTGGTTTGTGAAGTTGCACCGAATCGTAAAGTACAGGCTTGGCAAAAACCGTACCAACATATGGCTCACGTCTCTCAGAATGGTTCAAGCGAGGAACTGCTGGTCATCGCGTATAGCAAAGATTGCCCTTATGCGCATAAGGAGGTGTAGTAATGGAGAAAATCGCACTGAAAAAGCTGGATGTTGACCCCAGAAATGCTAATGTCTGCCTGCCTGAGACGTTGGATAAGATTGAGGTCAACATGAAGCGCACGGGCTTATGCCCAGCGCTCATTGTTCGGCCTCACCCCTCGAAATCCGGGCGCTACATCCTTATTGATGGGCATCACCGGAAGCTGGTGCTGGAGCGATTGGGTTGGACAGATGCCCCGTGTGATGTTTGGGATGTGCCTGAAACTGAAGCCATATTACTTTTGGCGACACTCAACCGTTTACGCGGAGAGGACAATCTCAGAAAGCGCGCGGAGCTATTAGACAACTTGTGTCAGCAGTTTAAACCGGAGGAGCTGGTTAAGCTCATCCCTGAGTCAAAAGGTGAACTGCAAGAATTGTTAGCGCTCCTACGGTTTGATGAAGCCGAAATGAAAGAACGTATCCGAAAGGCGACGGAGAAAGAGAAAGCGGAACTGCCCGTCATTCTCAATTTCGTCATGTCTTCTTCGGAAGCCGAACTGATTCAAGCCACCTTGAACAGGTTTCAGCCTAAAGGACAAGCCAACCCATCGCTTGGCCTTATTGCGCTTTGTCAATCGGTAAAACCGAAAGATGAGGTTACACCCGCGTGAGTGGAATGAAGCAGCGCATTACGCAAGAGGGATACGCCCAGCGTTTGGATCAGTTGCTTCAGATCAAGGCGATGGGGTACACCGATAGCCAGCTGGTGAAAAGTTGCCAGCAGTTTTGGAACCTGTCTGAACGTCAGGCTTATCGCTACCTCAAAGCCGTTCGAGACCTTGAAGCCGCCATGGGAGACGATCCTATGGCGGCCCATCGGGGCCGTTTACTTAACCGGGCACGACATCTGTATGCAACAGCAATCCAGGAGAAGGATCTGTCTCATGCCTTAAAGGCAACGGAACTGGAACTGAAATTATTGGAATCATTAAAAGACTTGACCAAGGAGGAACAAGAGTATGCCGGAACAACATCCGCTTCGTCCAATCGTCTCTCACGTGAACTACTGGAGGCTTTGGGAAAACCTGGGAAAGGCAGGAAATCTACGACAAAACCAAACCCTCACTGAACTGGCTTACCTTCGGGCGTATCGGGATTTTGAGTTTTTTGCCGCCTGGTTTTTCCCGCATCATTGCCGAAACAGTTTTTCGCCGATGCATCTGGATTTTTGCGAAGTGGAAGAGGAGCCAGAGCGGCGTGGTCGGCGTGAAGCCATTGCAGCCCCACGTGGACATGCCAAAACCACGTTTAAACTGCTGTTAAAGTCCATTCATGCCATTGTTTACGGATATGAACGGTACATTGTCATTATTGCCCAGTCAGCAATGGAAGCCGAAGACCGGGTCAGGCAGATCTTGGATGAGTTGGAAACAAACCAGCGCCTGATTGATGTGTATGGGACACTTGCCCCTAAAAACAGTAAACCAGGGCGTAAAAAATCTTTTGTTACCCAAAACGGCATTAAGGTACAGGCCAAATCCATCGGACAACAAATCCGAGGGATTAAACATGGTGGTGATCGTCCGACTCTTCTCATTTTAGATGATGTTGAAACACTTGAAGCAGTTCAGTCACCTCAACATCGCTTTAAAACAAGTGATTGGTTCTTCAAGGATGTGTTAAAGTGTGGCCAAACAGATGGATCCTCCAATGTTATCTTCATTGGGACCTGCTTGCATCAAGAATCCTTGTTAAGTGATTTGCTTCAGCGTCCAGGATGGAGTAGCCATAAATATCAAGCGGTTATTAAATTTAGTGCTGCTCAAACCCTTTGGGATCAGTGGAAGGCGATTTATACTGAGCTTTCTAACCCCAACCGGGAGGCAGATGCTCAAACCTTTTTTGAAGCAAACAAGGATGCTTTGCTTTTAGGAACCGAGGTTCTTTGGCCTGAAACAGAGCCCTATTTAGCTCTGATGAAGCAGATGGTTTCTGAAGGCGCTGCCGCATTTCACTCAGAAAAGCAAAACGAACCATATGATCCAGAACGCCAAATTTTTGATATGGATAGGGCCAGGTATTTTATTTTTGATCCCGCCTCACAGGAGATTCGGAAGATCGATGATCCCAAGCATCCGTTTTCGGCCTCAAGTTTGACGCAAATTGTGGCCTTTCATGACCCTGCAATGGGCAGAGAAGCAGGAAAAACTGGTTCATCTGACTATGCTGCAATTGTGGTTGTCGGGCAAGACAGTTATGGCTATTTGTACGTGTTAGATTGCTACTTAAGCAAGGAATCACCCTCAACTCAAATTGAGCAGGCTTTTCGGCTGTATCAGAAATGGCAGTTTCAAGCACTCTATTTTGAAGCCAATGGCTTTCAAGATCTGATGTACCAGATGTATGCAGATTACCAAAAACAACATGGCATCAAACCTATGCTACGTGTGATGGGGGTGGATCAATACACCAATAAACTTCAGCGTATTGCGACATTAGAGCCGGATATTTCAAACGGGCATATTCTGTTTTCGAAATCACTGGATTTACGTCTGATTCAACAACTATCATTATTTCCGACAACTCATGATGATGGGCCAGATGCATTACAGGGAGCGGTATTTCATCTAAAGAATACCACCAACCGCAGATCATTCTTCGGGTACAGTCGAGGGAAAGGGACCTCAAGGCAACCCAATCCAAGGCAGCCTTGGCAGCGAAAAAAATGATTTAGGCATTAAGTTTCGATGCATCACGCCCCAAGGGAATGTATTTTGGTAATGGTAGGGAGTCAAGTACTCTGGTTTGGTAAAGCCAGAGACAAAACTGACGGACGACTCGAATATTTTTGGCTACCGTAATTTCAGCCCGCGGGCGATTAACCTTGGGATGTATCAGTAAAACATCAGATTTAAAAAATTTACCAAGTGATAGAGCTGTAATCTTTTCAACTGGCAGATCTGGCCCAAAGAATTTTATCAGACAGGCCAAATCCATGCCGTAGGTGTAGCAGGTTCGTTCAGATTTTCCAAGTTGAACAAGATATTCAATATATTCTTGAGACAATTCCGATAAGGTTTTTGCCATCTGAGACGGTCCTATAACATTAACACGAGGACATCTATTGCCTAAAAGGAATCGTATATCAAGACTTGACTATGGCTTTAGGTGGAGTGATCTATTAAGCCGTTATTTGTCTTTTCAGAGAGGATGTGCCCTCATGAAGCAGAATGAGCCATTTTATATTCCAGAATCCGTACCTCCAAAAGCAGTTTTAAATATTGTCCTGATTGTGCTTCAGGCACATTACAAGCGAAAGGCCATTATACTCAATGGAGTCTTAGCTGGATTCGATGAATTGAATACAACCAAGCTTGAAGAAATCTGGGTTACCCTTCAGAGAAAATGCAAAATGGATCAACAGGCACTCATTTTCTTGACACAGTGGATTGATGGCTCACTTGATGGTGGAGATATACCACTAACAAGTGAAGATTAAGTTAAACGCCTAAATTCGTTTTCTACGGTGATATCAATAAACCGCCGTGTCATTGTAGCAACGGATTCAATCAGCTTTTGCCTGTCTTTTTTCGATAAATCTTTTAACTCCCTGCCTTGACGAACGGCTGAGAGCATGACTTCTCGGGTAAAATCAAAATCTTCTGATGGTTGTTCAATCTCTTCAACCGGATCAATGCCTTTATAGGCAAGAAGTAGGTTTTCTTCAGGCACACTCAAAGCCTTAGAGAGTTGGATTAATGTATCCACACTTAGTTTTGGTGCCTGCTTGTCGCTGGATCTGCCACCCCGTATCAAAGCGCCAATATAGCTATGGGACATGCCAGTCTTCTTTGCCAACTTGGAAGCACTCCATTCTTTCTGCGTTAAACAGAATTGAAGATAACGGCCAAAGACCCAGTCTGTCATCATTATCGTCAGGATTTCCGATTGTTTGGCTTGACTTTGTAGACTGTAGCGCATAAACATGACTCCATAGCATCGTATTATTGACTCTGTGGAATCAGTGCAAACAGCCGAAAGGATAACCGAATGAATGCGATTATAGGTTCCTCACGAAAAGTTCAAACAAATCAGGTGTTCTTCATTCGCTTAGGGCGAGGAGGTGAGTGGGCCAATGAGTGTATTGAACAAGGCGTAATTAAGCTGAGCTTTAACAGTGTGCCAGAAGCCTTTTGCGTGAATAAGACATGGGATCGGATCCGTGAGGAAATATACCCGGATTTAGCCCCAGGCACTGTAACCAACTTTATTAATCAAATCCGTCATTTCTACGAGTCCGATGAAAAGATACTCTGGATAACGTTTCATGATAACCGGCTGTGGTGGTGCTTTGCTCATCCCCAGGTTGAGCCTCAAGAGGACGGTACACGTATTCGTCAAGTAATTGGGCAATGGCAATGCATAAATATCAATAACGAACCCTTATTATTGGATCGCCTTAGCAGTTTTTTAACATCGATTCAAAATTTCAGAGGGACCATTTGTCAGCTCAGTGAGGAAAAACGCAGTTATTTATTAGGTAAGATTAATGATGAAACCTTGCCGGAGATAGAAGCGACAGAAGAAGCATTTAAAAACTTAAATGACAGCCTCCTTCACTTAATCAAATTTATTGACCAAGATGATATGGAAATCTTGGCCGATCTGATTTTTCGTCATAGTGGATTGCAGCGAATCAGTAAAGTAGGAGAAGTATTAAAAGGTTTTGACTTTATCTGTGTTTCACCTCTTACGAATGAAAAAATTGGTGTACAAGTCAAAACAAAAGGTCAAAAAAATGAATTTAAAGCTTTTTTAGACTTTACAAAAAACCTTGAAGATTTTAAAACGTTTTACTTTATTTCCCAAGCCAACGATTTTGATATCAAGGAATTCATTTCATCTGACACAGAAACCACATTGCTTCAAGAACGTTATCAGATCAAAGAAGCTCGTGATTTATGCCAATTAATTTGTGACGCAGGATTGGTTACTTGGGTAATAGAGCGAGCTGCCTTGAAAGGACTTGGCAAAAAGTGATTAAAAATAAACAGAAACGTTCAGTAGGGTAAACCCTATATCACGATCTATCAGACTATATTTGAGTAAAGATATATGTTTATCAAACGATAAGAGAAGCTATGATTTGATTTAAACCCTTTTGATCGACAACCATTACTTTACAAACTTGTCCATAGTATTTTTATAACAAGGGATAACTCGCCTACACGAGGGAGAATCAGTTATATTTCCTGGCTTCTTACTGATATATAAACCCCGCATCGCTTATGCTTATTTGACCTTCTTATCAATTAAACGAAGTGAATACTGCAAGCCAAGGATACGTTTGAAGCCTCCTTTGACATGGATTAATGGATTTATTTGGGTCACCTTAAAGGCCGTTGTCAAACTTAGTTGCCTGCTCTCCCCCAATAGCAAGGGCCATTTAAAGCTAGAGATTTCCGATAAATTGAACTTGCACCCATTCATTAGTTTTGCTTTGAGCAGTCTTGTGTGACTGACATTTAAAGTCTTAATATTTAATCAATATCTATTAACCTTTCCGATACAGCAAGTCGGACCGCTACCAATATTGACTCTATAGAATAATCATCCAAGGCCCTCCATCCTTGAAGTGCAATGATATCGAAGCCAAGCCCTGGGCACTGAGAAAGCTTGAGTAATAACTCATCCGAAGGACGCCTATCGCCACGAACTATCTTATAAAGATATTGTTCATTTACTCCCATTAATTTGGCCAATCGGTAAGCAGAAATGGCTTTTCTATTAAGACTCTCACTAAGCAACTTAGAAAATCTAGTAGGCATAAGGCACCTTAATATCGGCTAAGCTGAATCTAAGCCCTCACGTTTAATTAATTCAATCAATGCATTTTCAGCATCTTCTGCCTTTTGAGTGGCAGCAATTGGATCCTCTTCTTCATAATGGGAGTCGCGAAAATAACTCCATAAATCGGGATGATTTTTCATTATTTCATTAGCTGCATTCAAATATGCATCGGTATTTACCGTCTGATGATTAATTACTTGGGAAAGGTTTTGAGGTTGGACCTCCAGCAAAGATGTTAATTCCCTAAGCTGTGTAAATTCAAGGCGAGGCTCCTCTAGGTTTAAAATTGAAGAGATTAAACCTCCTAATTCTTTTTGCCTTTGATCAACTACTGGAGAGTAAGTTTTATGCTCAGTGAAGCACTGAGCTATGAAATATAAGATCGATGTGTGATCGAGAGGCTCTTTATAAACGGTTTGCTGCTTTACCCAAGGAGTAACTATGAATGCAGGAACCCTAACACCTGTTGAATTGAACGGTGGATTATACATACCAGGAGTTGGCGGTTCAGTCTTTATCGGCAAAGGAGAAACATGGTCATAAAATCCCCCATTTTCATCGTAGGTAACAATCATAACTGTATTTTTCCAACGGCTTTGGTTTGAAATCAGTGTTTCATATATCTCTTTAATAAAAATCTGGCCTTGTTTTACATCGGTTGGTGAGTGATCATCATTTGGATTCTTAACAAATATCCCATCTGTATATTCTGGTTCTATAAAAATAACTTTAGGCAGTTCCCCTGTCCCCATCCAATCTGTTTTAAATCGATCATATTTCTGGAAAGGCAAATTATGTTTAAACATTGTGCCAAGTTTATCCCCAAAAATCCCCAAAGTTCTGTCTGGCATTAGAGCAATAAAAGGAAAGAAGCCGCCATAGTAACATCGCCAAGATACGTTGTTTTGCTCTAACCAATCATAAACAAGGGGTTGCTCCTTTAAAAAGGGCTTAAATTTACTTGCATTGTCGGCCATGTGAGTTTGGCCACTTAATGCCATTAAACGATTAGGTTGGGTCCCGGAAGGTATAGGAGCAAACCAGTGATCACATATTGCAAAGTTTCTTGCGAAAAAATCGTAAACAGGAACATCCTTAGCTGTATGGAAGCCCATTACTTGTTTTAACTTTTCTGGTGTTGGGCTTTCCATTTTCAAGGCATAACTATCTATAAAACCACCCATTGGGTAAGTTCCATCTGACCTTGGGCTATTTCCAATCTGTAATTCTATATTTTCTCGCTCGTGAGGGGGATCCGGAACAATAGGTCCATGGACTTCAAATATATTGTAACTGTTCCCCTTAAAAGGGTTATGGTATTCTTCATTTCCTTCAATGAACCCTTCAATGGTACTCCCGAACGCAGTATCTCTACTTAGGTAACCCATCATATGGTCAAAGGAGCGATTTTCCATCATAACAATAACAATGGTTTTAATATTATCAAGATCAGTAGCCATATCTTCCTCTATAAGCTAAATTAACTAATCTTTAAGAATTTTTCCGCCATTTGAAGTGGTGAAAACCCAAGACATTCCTTAGATTGCTTATTCGCAAAATCTACAAAGTCGACGATGTGTTCAAGAACAGCTTCTCCTTTAGACGCTACTAGTGCTCTTATGTGTCTTCCATCAGAACTAGGTTCATTTGAAGCGAAATCACTCTCTTTTGAAGCATCCAGGATATACATATGAGAATACAAGCAATAGTAGTTCAAATCAGAAAGTAGAACTGAAAGAGGATTTTTCGAAGGTAGCTTCGGTGGACCAGGAGAATATATCGTTAATCCGAGATGTTCATAGGCATTGCCGACAACATCTGTTGCGATAACGTAGTTTGTTATATTTTTAAAAATACCATTCGGTGGTGGAATAACTTCTCCCATTAGGTTTGCGTTATTCAAAAGTTGATCCATACCAACACCATTAAACGTTACTGTGGGTAGATGAGCATAAGCGCCAATTAGCTGGGCTAATCCACCCCCTAAAGAGTGTCCTGTAATGAAAATTTTATGTTCTTCGGATGAAAGCTGATTTTGGATGCCTTTAAGATAGGTTTTTGCAAATTCATACTGGCTCGGAGTAAAGCTTGTTGCTAGGTTTAGATCATTTTGCAAATCACCAATTGAATTAGGCTTTGTTCCTCGGTAAGCAATGATAATTTCGTTGGTTGATTTGCATAGGTACGCAGAAGCTCCAAACCCTGTTTTATCATCTATGAAACGTTGCTGATTTTCTACTAAGATATATTCCCACTCTATGGGTAAATCACGGACCGTAATAGGGTAAGAATCATAACAGAAACTTTGTAACTCTTCGAAGCTAGGCATCAGAGTATTGCTCCTCTGCATTAACTATCGACCAATCTTGAGAAGAAAGTCTTAACAAGGTCACTCTATCCCTCCCTCTTGGGCTGTCTAACTTTGTATTTAAATTCTGTTTTACCTTGTAAGCCCATGATACCATTTTAAATCTATCAGTCTCAGCAACTGTTGATAAAGCATTTACATATTTAGAATATAGCCGGTAAGTTTTGTCATAAGCAAAGCCTAAGAGTTGGGTAGAGAGGTAACAAGCAATGACTTGGCCATAATTAACCAATGGGCAATAAGGAAGAATACAGCTCATCATCCAATCCAGAAGATGGAAAAGCCCCGCACAAGAGATAGAGGGAGTCTTGATGCGAATCTTTACGTACTGCCTCCCTGGAACCCAATGGAATAACCCGCCCAAGGACTTTCCCCCATCCTCAACGCTCAATGGCCGATTCCGGATATGGGCTTTCGAGCAACGTATAAAGCACCTTAGGTAGGCCCTTGAAGGAACAACCCCTCCTCACTTGGACCCTTCAATGATTGTTTAAAAAAAATATCTGCTAGATTCTAAGTTCTTATGCGATAAATATTAAGTAAAAATCACTCGATTTGACAAAAAATTGGATTCTGGTTTACCAAGAGATATATAGAAGTGATACAGGTAAGGACTATATTCATTCTGTTCTAACAAGCAATAATGTTAGATATAGGGCCCTTCATAAGCAGGTTGATGTTAAAGAGCTTACAATTACAAATTATTTGACCCAGGATACGACAATCTCAAGAGTTATCACTTATGATAAACAGAATAGGCATTCTCATATTTCTAACGAAACCTATTCTTTTAATCCCACAAAATCTTATGCAGACCCTGTTGTTTTGAAAGAACAGAATTATGCATGTGGCATATATTTATTAAAAAAGTCAAATTAAATTGGTTCTAATAATTCAGGCTCAGGCGTTATTGAATATTCTTCAATCAGTCTACAATATAAGTTCAATAGTGCCATCTGCTCGATAGAACTACAACGAGTTAAAGCAAGGGTCGGACTTCCAACAACAATGGCAAGTACTTGAGCTCTAGATATAGCTACATTTAATCGATTTTTACAAAGCAGAAACTCCAATCCTCGATTGATATCTTCACCGGAACTCGCACAGAGCGAAACAATCACTATTGGAGCCTGCTGGCCTTGAAACTTATCGACAGAACCCACCCGAGCAGATGGGCCAAATGCATCCTGTAACATTCTGACTTGCATATTAAATGGCGCCACAAAGAGAATATCCTCCAAGGCCAATGGATATTTTTCCCCTTGTTTGTTCACATGCTCCTGCTTTAACAGGAATGAAACAACAGATTGAATTGCTTCAACCTCTTCCTCACTTGACTGGCTATTTCCCTCATGAAAAACAGGCAAATACAAAATACCAGCTTGTTTTAGGATTGCAATTTCAGTATTTGGGCGTCCTGAAAACACCAAGTGACGTTTTAAGGTATCAGATTCAACCGATTTAAGACGCCCGTCATACACACAATCTGATATGAATTCGCAAATATTAGGGTGAAGCCGAAATGTTTTTTCCAAAAAGATCCCTTTATCTGGAGGAATGGTGGCATGATCTTCAAGGTAATATTCTAAAATAGAAAGTCCACTCTCTCCTGGATGTGCTCCTTGAATCGGTTGATTCAATTGCATCTGATCCCCAAGTAAAACAATATTATCAGCACATAAAGACATCCCCACCAGGTTTGCAATAGGAACCTGGCCTGCTTCATCCACAAAGAGATAATCGAATTTACCTTCAACACATTCATTGCTGAAAGTCCAAGCAGTCCCTCCGACAAACTGTATTCCGTTAATCATGGAAATAGTCAGCTTTTTAATATCCGCTTTTTGTTGAATAAAAGGATACTGGGTTAGCTCTTCATCAATATCTGATCCGGTTTTTGCCCCTTTAAAGTCACATTTTTTCTCAACTGCTATTTTGGCTACCTCAGCCATTAGATTCACAATGGCCTTATGACTGTTGGACGTCATGCCAATGGTTTTTCCACGAGATAAAAGGGCAACAATTACATGTGCTGCTGTAAAGGTTTTCCCCGCTCCCGGCGGGCCTTGGATACACAAGGTACTTTTATCCAGATCCAAAATCGTGTTTAACGTACCTTCCAATGTATCAAGGGTTTCTGGAATCAAATCACCCGTTATACCGCTCGATCGCCTTGGATGGTTTCGCCGCAAGAAATCGTTTAGCGCAGGAGGCAATTTCTGGGTTTGCCACCATGCTTTAACGACCCTAAAAATTGCCTCTTCAATGGTTTTATAGGGAATATTTTCATATGGAATCAGATCTATTGACTGAGGCAGCTCGTTATCGGCTAACCCTTTATTCTGAAGGGTATCCAAACTCAACTTAATACGAATCAGGCCCTGTTGTGTATCAAGCGATTCGATCGTGGTACTTAAGGCTTCTCCCTCAAACAGAAAATGGCAGATTTTGCCTGCAGTGAGTTTTGTATCCTGGTCTGGGTTATACCTGTACTCGAAACACTTGGAACGTTTTACGGCTTCCGCTGGGGTGTCAGTTCGTGTGAGTAGGGCAAGGCAATCTGGATCATCCGCGAGCTCCTCTGATGTCTTACTCAATCGATCAAAGTAAGCCCACCAAGTCGGCTTCTTCTCCCGTCGGTGAAATTCTAAAAGCCATGCTAGTAATTCTGATATTCGGGATTCTTCTCCATTTTCTGTATCGGATTCCATAGGAAGGGAGGCTAGGATCGTTCTTGCCAGCTCAGCAGCAGACCCAAAAATAAGGCCATCGTTAGCTGATGATTCATCCTGTCGGTTCTCAGGAGGGCCGATCCATTCAATTCCATTTTGTTGCTGGACTCCACGAAGCCACTGGGCTAATTTCCATGTCGAAATACAATCGTCCTTATTATAATTTCGGATTTCATTAAGAATAGTTGAAGTTTGCCAATCCTGTCCGTCTTGAGTTTCAAGCCATCGTTCGTAGTAAACAACGGATAGTCCCGCATTTTTAACGTCTCCAGTTCGAGCATCCATATACAAGTGCTCAATGTTTTTGATGGAATAACTCGGCTCACCCACTCGGATACCTTGGCGAACCACCTTATACAAATCAATAAAGACCTCGTGTCTCAATAAATCATCAACTTCTTTTTCTTTGGTACCGTATCTTCCCATTAATTTACGAAGAGCTGCCACCTCGTAGACATTGTAATGGTATATATGCATCAACGGATCTTCTTGATATCGTTGATAAACCCAATCCATGAACCCTTCAAAAGCCGCTTTTTCCTGAATTGGATTATGTGCCCACCAATCCTTAAACTGAGGCTCACCGTTTTCCAGATAAGTCACACCAAAAAGATACTCAAGCCCCCCATCAACCAACGGGTAGCCTTCCATATCGAAAAAAATATCCAATGGAGAAGTCGGAGGAAGAAGCGAAAGACCGTATGGCTTATGGGCAAGGCCTTCATCTAGTTTGATAAGTTCATATTTCGGCCGGTCTAATGCTTTAGATTCGAGTTGTAGCCTGGCCTGTTGCTTTAACCGTTCCAAGACTAACGGATTTACCTTTGGAATATGCTTGAGCTGAGTTGTAGCAAGACTGGTTAAGGTTCGAACCCCTGCATTTTCAAGTCGCTTGATCTGGATACGGGTGATATTGGCAACCTGGCTCAGATGGTCTTGTTGATCGAGAAGGGTCTTAGCATAACTTGACCAACGGCCAAAATCATCACCGTAAGTTGGCTCATGCTTTTGAGATGGCTCAAACATAAGTTGTTGCTGTAAAAAGGCCTGTTTGACCTGCAAATAATAATAAAAGTAATCATTCGTTCTAAACCGCTTGATTTGGCCATTGCCCAACATTACCTGAATCCATTGAGGCCTAATCCCTTGTATGGCTTCAATCATTTCGGCATAGCAACATAGTTGAATGATATGGCTAGGCTTTGCCTTTCTTGAGAGCTTAGTGTCCCCTACTTCATAGCTGAAATTCCCAAGTTCTGAGGGAGTATCTACCCGGATCATAAAATCTGCAAGGCCTGTAAAGTGGCCTTTTGTTAAAGCGGCTTGATAAATGATTCCTCGCCCACTTTTCATAGCCTCTTGTGTTGCAATATACCGATTATCGTTAGGGACGATTTCACATACATCCTGTCCCGTATCGTAAAGCTCTTTCAAGAAAGAATTTTCATGTTCTTGCCCTTTCTTAAAAAGAAGTTCGGATTCTTCATCAATGGGATCAGGAATAACCACACCAGGAAAATCCAGGTCAAAGCGTTCCATCCAGGTGACAAATTCACTCTCCAGAAAAGTCGTCAGGTCGGTTGGTGAATATAAATAATCATCATTGAGCTTTTTCATTCTGCCATTTTACCGGCAGAGCTTGCTTTAAGCCATAGACAGGCAAGGCTTTAGTATATTTCTTTACAAATATAAAAAGCTACTCATTGTTCATCATCACTAGTGTGCATGTTGGAATAACCAACAAGTTCTTTGGCAATATACAAATCCTGCCCAATGAAGTCATTTTTGCATTCCTTTACGGCTTTTGATTTAACTTCTTGAAGTACTGAATTTGTGACTTTGAGTCGATAGCCACCTTTCTCCTCGTATGCATCTCCATAACCTTGCCCTGCTGCTCCATCTGAAATACTTCTGTTTTCTCGAATATATATCTTCTCAGACTTAAGGTTTGCTATTATCTGCTGGTATTGATATTGTTCAGAAGCACCATTAATAAGCAAAGCTTGATCGCTATAACTGTCTGGCGCTAGCTGGGCTCCATAATTTTTGAGGTTGTTTTGAATATTGCGTGGTACAGCGATATCATTATCTAGCCGCCATTCAGATATTACATAGCAAGGCTTTGAGTTGAAGTACTGGGCAACTCCGTAGGAATCTGTTAGTGTAACCTCCGTAACCTTTTCGGGTTTCACTTCCTCGGTAGGCTCTGATATGCTTCCTTGTAAACCTGCTTGTAGCCCAACTAGGAATGGGTAAATATACGTATTAAATAGATATAAGCTTGGTACTATAGCCAGTATAATTATTACAGCCTTCGCTTTTTGCTTGCTAGATGAAACTGTATCCTTTACTGGTAGTTTATATGGTGTCGATTTTTCATCCTGAGACTCTGCAGTTTCATCTTTTATAGGAGCGAGCCCTATGGGATGAGTATCTTTCCTGCTAAAAAATATATATAAAACTAGAATGACAAGGATTATTGCAAGTATCATACTAACTCACCCAATGGCTTAGATAATTCATTTAGAGCGTTGAATAGAGTAAAGATAGTGGGAATCTTCTCGCTCATTTTAATATCCTTTTTCAATTTCTTTGTTTTTCTTGTTGGCGAATTCGATAACGATACTTCCAAGGTCTTTCACCCCCATCACGCATGGCCCATACACCCAATGATTTTTCTTTGGCTAAAGCCTCCTCATTTTTATAAAGCCCATGGGAGTAATGGGTATAGTCATAAGCTAACCCTCGTAAAACTAGCTTTTTTTGGACATCTAAACCATTAATCGAGGCAGAACAGACTCGTCGGCTATAGCTCCAATCGAAGCAATTCAAAGAGATATCTTTATTTAAAACTAGACTTTTCAATGCATCTCTGGCGGTTTTTCCATAGGGTTGTGTAATTTCCGGTGCATCGATACCAAATAAGCGAATTTTTCTTCCGTCTTCAAGTGTTAATGTATCCCCATCGTGTACAGAAACAACCTGAATAGCTAAAGCTGAAGGTAGATAAAGATTAAGTAGAATAAACACTCCAAAAATTTTTGCTAAATACGAATGTAACATAAGCTAATACCTCTCTATTGGGGCTGAATCATCTTGGAACTGATTAGTGTTACCTATCCTAAAGGTTACAACTGGAAACCTGCTTCCTATTGGAAATGGCGGCGGTTGCGTACTTTTAATTGCGTTAATTACAGCATTTGTAATGCTTGTACTTGGCCCTGGCTCTAGGATATTGATCTTTTCTACTATCTGACTTTTATCAACTACGATTTGAACTTCTGGCCACAAATTTGGATCATTGATGCCAGTCAATAGCGCAACTTTATTTGCTAATCGGCTCCTGTATTCAAGGTTCCAGACTTGCCAGTTGATTATATTCGATTTAGCCTGAAGCGTTTCTTGAGGACTATTAGATTTTTCTAGAAAGCCCTTAAGCACTTGAGCATCTGCACCAGAGACAAACATAAGATAGCTCAGTAATGAAACGCATAAGCAAAGCGCATTGGCTAAATTTTTTATAACTCTGACTTGTTTAGGCATACTCTTAGGCAGAAAGAGGTTTAATCATACAGTCGGAATTATAAAATGATTCTTTTAAAATACAAAGTGGTTCCCAAAAGATACCACACAATCCGTTACAGGTTGTGAAGATGCGAACGGGAATATGTGTACCTATGGGAAATCGCCTTGGAGAATTTGTAAAAGAAAGAAGAAAAGCTTTGGGTTTATCTCAAAGAAAATTGGCCGATAAAGCAAAGATTAGCCATAGTGTCATAAATAAGATTGAAAATGGAGATAATATAGTCCCAAGAACGCAAACTCTTGAGGCTTTATCTCTTGTATTAGGGGTTTCAGTAACAAAGCTTATGGATGAGCTACAAGGCAAACCTGCTAAAGCCTCAGGCGATCCCTTAATCACCCTGATAGAAAATTTATCTCCAAAGAAAAGAAAGCTTCTTTTGGATATTGCGGAGCTATTGGGAGAGTATACTTGACAAGACTTGAACATCTTAACGGAATGCTAAGATTTACTACACCACGGCATTGTTCCTTAAACTCGAACTCAATCTAATTGAGATTTCAATTAAGCTCCTGAAATCCCTTAACACTCAAGCATTCGTATGGTTAATATTGTGTAGAATTGCCACTCATATGGATGTCCTTATACAGAGTCCTAAAGAAAAGGCCTTCAATATTCGGAACTGGGAGTTTGAAAAACAGAATCAGTCAGATTGGCTAAATACATCAAATGGAGCATGCAGCCAAGAGTTGATTGAAGAATGAGAGCTGCTTATGGACTCCGCAGTAAGATAATCGCGGACAGAGTCAACACCACCTTTTTCGAAAAGTTGTGTAATTCTATGCCTTATATTGGATAACTCTACACCTACATGAGTAGCACAAATAGAACAAAGAAGATATTTATCAACGTGAACTCTCACCCTATCCTAATTAAGATAAGGCTATGTAATTGGTATATTTGGAAAAAATCTAAGGGCTACTGGCTTTTTTCAATAACTTCTGGAGATAGCAATTGCATACCTCCAAAATTATCAAAATATGGACGAAGCATCTGCTCTGAAGCATTGGTTGCCAAACATGGATCCAAACCGTTGTTTATTGAACCTTGCTCTCATTGGTAGAATGGCAAATGCGAAAGCTTTAATGGCAAACTCAGAGATGAGTGCTTGAATATGGAATGGCCTGATACGCTGAAAGAAGCTCAAGAGGTTATAGAATCTTGGCGTGATGAATACAATAGCATCCTGTCTCACAGCGCTCTAGAAAACCATACCCCTGATCAATTTGCCGATTGCTGAAATGCTACGCATCCTAGCAGTCTTCTAAAGAGTAAAATATGCTCCTTGATGCTCCGATTTCTAATACAACCCAAAATGTACCCCATCGCTTTGGAATAGTAAACCAATGCATACTATAACATTCTCCATATTTCCCTACCTCAGTTTACCAGTATTTAGGTTTTCTTCATAAATAATCTTTCCCTGTTAAACATAACAATTAATAGCCGAAAAATCTTCGGTTTTATAAATATTTATTAAATCATATAGATATATTAAGTAAGGTATTGCTCATCGTAGTGCCTATTTTTAGCAATAGGTGAATTTTGTTTATTGAAAAGGAATTTTCCTTTTACTACAATCCTAACTTCATATATGTTGCCTAAGGTTGATGTAAGTAGATGAAGTTCTCTGATTTTCTCCAAATTAAAGATGCAGCTAAATTGATCGGCGTTTCTACAGATACGCTTAGGAGATGGGATAAAGCTGGAAAAATTAGCTCATTTAGGCATCCAATGAATAATTATCGTTTATATAGGCTCTCAGATCTCCAAAAGATTATCCGTGAGTTAACTAACGACAAGGTTTTATGTTTGTATGAATAGCTTATTAAAATATAGCCTAATTTGTGAGGTAACTGTATGACCTTAGTAATAGTTTGTCTTGCAATTTGGTTATTCATTAGGCTATGTTCCTCAAATAAAAAGCCTGTGAGTATCTCTGGTATAGAAAACTCCCAATCAAAAATTTCAAGTTCAAATTATAATCTTAATTGGTCAGGTCATGGCGAATTAATTGAAATCCAAGGATATAAGATAAACGAGCCATTAGTTTATTGGGCGAAGGATTTAAGAGCAGCAGAGCAAGAGGCTTCTTGTATATTAACTTCGGCATCTGTTAAAACCAATAAGTATGGTCAACTCCCACCTTTAGGTTACTGGCCTTGTTATAGTTCGGCAACCGCAGAACAAAGGGCCTACTACTTAAATTGGCTTGCAACAGGCAAACAAGCCTCATTGGAAGAGATAGGCTACGCATTTATATATTTTTATGGTCTTGAGTTTCGTGCATTGGTTGAGAAACAAGATATATCTTTGATAATCAATGAATCCTTGAGACTTTTAAGAACATACTCAACGTCTAATTCTTTCAATATGTATCTAAGCAATTTTATTATATATTTGGTTTCAAGAGAGCGAGTATTGGGCAATCAGATAGATGCCACTTCCATTCTGGAACAGCTGCCTGTGACGCAGAATGAACTCTCGTTAGAGCTAAAGATAATTGCAAGTCTGAATGATAACAATATTCTATCCCCTGAATTGGCCTATGAGGTAGCCGAAATTGATCCGAGAACGTCAAACAGTATTGTAGTTCAACGTGTAAATAAACAATTTAAGCATTTATTCTATAAAAAATATCAAGAGAAGTTTGGTGAAGGCTTAACATTAAGTGAAACAGAAAAACGTAGCTATAGGTATCATCCATCAAGTAAGACATTATTGCAGAGGACACACATGTGGGAAACTCTCTCTGTCCCGCATATTTTAGGGAGAAGGAAACAATTTACCCCTCTCGTTAATATATGGAATGAGTGTATAGAGGAACTGCGCTCTTTAAGTAAGATTGCCCAAAAAGGGACTAACTTAAACTCTCGTGAGGCATTTCATGCATTACCTGAGGAACTTAAGAAAGAGATTGATCATCCAGAGAAATATCTTTGGGAGCAACTGGTAGCAAACCATATTCGGGATGATGGCCACGTTATTGTGTATTTATCTGAGGTTGCTAAACTGGGAGGCATTAAAGACAATAATAAGCTTACGTTGAAACAAAGCAAAGATTTAGCACAATTAGCTGACGATTTAGGATATTACTTAGTCCCTGATCCACGCCAGACATCTAAATCATATGTTTCCGATAGCCTTGTTGCTTTAGTTAAACAAAACACAGATAACGCTGAAACGATCTTTGATTTATCAACATTATCTTTTAAGGTTGAAGAGCTTATCGAAAACTCTAAAAACACTCGCTTTAAAGAGCGGTATGATTCATTACCTAACAATATCAGTATATTGATTGCTATAAAAAACGATCTTGTTACACGAAGAGATGATTTAAGCCTACCGCAGACTGAAAAATCTGTTCTCAATAAGCTTGTTTTTGCAATCGATAAAAAGGTTAAAGAGAAAAACAATGATTATAACTATGATTTGGCTGTTATAATGCTTGAACTTGGTATGGTTATTGCATCTGCAGATAGTATAATTTCTGAATCCGAAGTTGAGCATATTACAAGATTTTTGACCTCACAATTCCGGCTAAACAACTCTGAGTTACAAAAACTTGTTGCTTACCGAGAAATATTAAGGATGCAACCATTACAGATAACAAATATCACCAAAAAATTAAAAGCAGCCTTAACACTTGAGCAAATAGAGTTACTGCTTAACTTTGCAATAGGTGTAGCGGCTGCGGATGGAGTTATAGATACTTCAGAAATCCAAGCGCTTAGAAAGATATATTCTACACTTGGTATTGATATTGAAAAACTAGAAAATTCATTAAGAAAAATACAATCACTAGACAATGAGCCCATAGAAATTAAACAAGCAAAGCAAAGGTCTACAGGGGAACCCATTCCCAATGAAGACGAAATAGAACAGGAATCTAAAGTTAAATTAAATACCGAATATCTAAGGCAAATCATAAATGAAACTTCACAAGTGACTGCTATCTTAGCTAATGCCTTACGAGAAGCTGGAGATGTGGAGTCTATATCTCCTCCTGAGTCGCTACAAGACCCTAATATTAGAATGAATAAAGGGATCTTAAGTACCTTAGATTATAAATATCATGAGGTTTTTACAGAACTCCTGGCTGAGGATGAATGGACGAGTCAAGAGTTTCAGGCTCTTGCAAAAAAACACGGACTAATGCCAGGAAGTATATGCGAGGTAATTAACTCTTGGTCAGATGAGTTTTTAGGAGATTTTCTCATAGAAGATGGTTTATCGATAAAAGTAAACAAAAAGCTAGTATTGGAGAGCCAACAATGACTGTAAAAATTAAACCAAGAGAAAGAGATGCTATTAAACAATCCTTAATAATTGGTGTAGTTCCAAGTATAGGACTTCATCATATTCAAGTTGGTAGAAAAGATGAAGTACAAGCAATTATAAATGATTTTAATAGGGTGGCAGCTGATAGCGCTTCAATTCGTTTTATTATAGGCCAATATGGTGCTGGTAAAAGTTTCTTTTTGAATGTTGCACGTATGTTTGCATTAGAGCAGGGGCTTGTTGTTGCTCAAGCTGACATAACCATGGATCGTAGGCTTAGTGCAACACAAGGGCAGGCTCGTGCGATGTACTCCGAGTTAATGAAAAATTTAGCAACTAGAGCAAATCCTACTGGTGGAGCAATTCAAAACATTATTGAACGATTTATTACAGATGTGGAGCAAAATGTTCGCTTAAATAACGGTTCAGATGAAGATGTCAAAAGGGAAATTCACCAGAGATTACATTCTTTAAAGAACTTTGTAAGTGGGTATGATTTTGCAACGGTCCTAAGTAAATATTTTGAGGGTTTTTTAAAGAGTGACTCTAATTTGACGGATGCAGCTTTGCGGTGGTTACGTGCTGAATATACGACAAAGACTCAAGCTAATGCTGAACTTGGAGTCAGAACATTTATCGATGACCATAACATTTATGATTATCTGAAACTGATGGCTGCTTTTACAAAAATCGCTGGTTATAAGGGTTTGATCATTAATATTGATGAAATGAGTGTTCTATCACATCGTTTATCGAATAAGCAAGCCCGTGATCGCAACTATGAAATAATTTTAACAATTTTAAATGACTGTATGCAAGGGAATGTCTCAAATCTTGGGTTTATTTTTGCAGGAACAGATTCATTTTTACTAGATCATCGTAGAGGTATTGAAAGCTATCAACCTTTAGCTGAGCGTTTAAGAGGTAATCGTTTTGCAAGGGAAGATCTAAAAGACTTCTCCGGTCCTGTAATCAGACTTGCGAATTTACAAATAGAAGAGCTTTACGTACTTTTTCAAAAAATAAGGGATGTTTTTGCATCAAATGATCCAGGCCAATACTTGATTTCAGATGAAGCGATTACTAAATTTTTGGAGCATTGCTATCAAACACTTGGAGCTGATGCATATCTATCTCCACGTGAGTCAGTTATGGGATTTGTTGGCTTTTTGTCTGTATTGGATCAGAATCCTGAAGAAAAATGGTATGACTTACTATCAGGCATCAATTTCGATAAATCTCTCAAAGATACTGAAGATATGATTATGGACGATGTAGAGGATGAGTCAGGTTTAAAGAATGATCGCTTAGGCGATGATTTGGCAACCCTGAGACTCTAATAATGGAGCCAAAAAGCGCATTTAAAAAGCTCCATCCCCTCATACAGAAGCAAATATACCGTATGGGATGGGAGGAGTTGCGAAGGATTCAATATGACAGTATTCTGGCAATTGAGGATACAGAAAATCATATTGTTATATCTGCTTCAACTGCTTCAGGTAAAACAGAAGCTGCTTTCTTACCAATTTTGTCTAAGATAATTGACGAGCATGAGAAAAGTATAAGAGCAATATACGTAGGCCCTTTAAAGGCTTTAATTAATGACCAGTTTCGACGCATTGAAGATTTATGCAACTATACAGAGGTTCCTGTATATAAGTGGCATGGTGATGCATCACAAGCAGATAAAAGGAAAGCTAGAACAGAACCTTCTGGAGTATTACTTATAACCCCAGAGTCAATTGAATCAATCTTTAAGAATCATTCGTCTCGCTTAAAGACTATGTTTTCTGATTTATCCTTTATTGTCATTGACGAAATGCATTCATTTATAGGGAACGAACGTGGAGCACATCTGAAAAGCCTTATTCATAGATTAATTCCAATTAGTAAGAATAATGTTAGGCTTATTGGACTATCTGCAACCTTAGGTGATGATGAGCTAGCAAAAATATGGCTTTTTCCTAATAATCCTAACCTTGTGTCAGTAATAAAAGGTGAGAAAGGTGATAGGAGCATAAAATGTAGTATCAAGGGATACATACTGAAAAGAACTGCTAATCTAATGGAGAGTTCTATTCTAGAGGAGCAATCAATAAAAACACCAGAAGATGCTAAGTT
>JANWIO010000074.1 GCA_025449835.1 Vampirovibrionales bacterium | reverse complement strand
CTTATATGGAATGTTTGGTATTGGGGTTGTTGATCCAGACGTTTTTGGTTTTTCCGACGCTGTTGTGGGTTCTCGCAAAGGTCAATTATATGGACCTTTACCGGGCCATTTCTGAAGCCATGTTGGTGGGCTTTGGTACGGCGTCCAGCTCTGCGACCTTACCGGTTACTTTGGCCTGTATTGAGCGACGAGGTGGTGTTTCTAACCGAATTGCGAGCTTTGTGCTTCCTTCCGGGGTGAGTATGAATATGAACGGAACCACCATGTTTGAAGTCATTTCCGTGATGTTTTTGGCCCAGTTATACGGAATTCCACTCCATTTTTCAACGGTAATTGCCATTATTGTGCTGGCTGTGATTGCATCCATCGGTGCTGCTGGGGTTCCTTCTGCCGGGATGATTACCATGTCCATTATTTTGAATGGTATTGGTGGGTTTCGGCCAGAACAGGTCTTGGAGGGCCTTTCATTCCTCTGGGCAGTGGATCGGTTAATGGATATGTGCCGTACAACGGTGAATGTAATTGATGATTGCGTGGTTGCTGTGATTATTGCAGCTCAGGAAGGTGAGCTGAATCGAGAGTTACTAACTTCTTCTGGAGAGACTTGGGAAGAAGTAGTATAATCCCTTTAATAATAAAGGGGGCGTTCTTGCGATGGTTGAACTCCAATTTAAATCTATTTGCCGGCTGAATCGATTGCTTGTCGTGGCATTGATGGTTGTAACGATTTCTCTTATTGGTTTTCAACATTCAGGTTTGCTAGAAAAAACTTTGTTTATGGGGCTATTGGCAACCCATTTTACTTTTTTAATGGCCAATGAGTTCCTTTTAAAAATGCTTAAACGTCTAAGAGAAGCAGAATTTCAAACCATTACTTATTTTAGCGTCATTTTACCCGTGGCGGTAGAGGTTTACATTGGGGTGAACTATGCTTTAACCGGTAGTTTTTGGGTGTATCTACTGGGGGCCTTCAGTATGTTGCAAGCGCTGTTTCTGGGGCAGCCCAAATTAAGTAAAATCTTGGGTGGTATTCATCTAGGGCTCTTAATTGTATTGTTACCCTTGGGGTATCCCCATGTTATCTCGTTATCACCGGCCATGTTGGTTATTATGGCGGTGGGATGGGGTGTTTGTTTGTATTACTACGGCATTATTGTTTCTAGGGTTGTTAAGTCTCATGCCAGCCAGGTTGGTAAGCTGCAATCAATGGCCGCAACGGATGCTTTAACTGGATTAACCAACCGCCGCCAGTTTAACAATCGACTTCACGAAGAAGTGTCTCGTGCTCGGCGTCATGAAACCCCTTTATCATTGGCATTGTTTGATTTGGATGATTTTAAGCGGTTAAACGATTTTTATGGCCATCCGGTGGGCGATAGAATTTTAAAAGAATTGGGAAAACTCATTCGCCAGAACATTCGAGAATCAGATTTGCCTGCCCGTTATGGGGGAGAAGAGTTTGCCATTATTTTACCCGAAACTCGAGAGGTTGAAGCCGATGAATTGTTAGAACGGCTTCGGTTGTTGGTGGCGCAAACGGTTTTTTGTCTGCCTGAAAACCCTCTCACCATTACTATTAGCGTGGGAGTTGCACAACTTGAACCTCGTCAACATACTGCGTTTGAACTGGTTGAATTGGCGGATAAGGCGCTTTACGAAGCAAAAACTCAGGGCAAAAATCGAGTTGTTATGGGGTCTGCTTTGATGCCGAAGGTGCTTCTCTCGAAAAACTCCATGAAGCATCTATTTGAAGACCCATCTTAATTTTAAAACCCAAAAAAATCTACCCCAGACAGGATTCGAACCTGTGACCTACCGCTTAGAAGGCGGTTGCTCTATCCAACTGAGCTACTGAGGCATGATGAAGACACCGTTTATTACGTGAGATTATATCACTCATACGCTGGGCGCAAGGTGTGTTCCATCATCATCTGTTTAGAAGTTTCAACTGGCGTAAACCAAGTTTTTAACCCGTTTGTAAAAATTTTCATGAGGAGCAATCAACAAGATGTATACGCAATCCTGGGCTTCTGCATATTGGTATGCAATCCGAAACTCTTTGCCTTGGTATTTAAAATGGTGAGAATAAACCATGGATAAGGGTTGTGACAGCCGTTCTCCTTTATGAGTAGGATTGTTGACGATCTCCAAAATGGCTCGCTTAATTTGTTCTCGTAAAGGTTTATCCAGCTTTTTTTGGGCTTTATTTGCGGTGTTGCTTAAAAAAAGTTGTGTTGCCATGATGGCCCCGCCCTCAATAATTGTCGTGTGTCTCAAGAGGTTCTCGTGTTTGCTTTAAGATGTGATTTTTCCAACCATCCAGACATCCGGAAACCGATTGGGTTGGGTATAATTGATCATAAATCTGAAAAAGCTGCGTCAAAAGAGACAATTTGACCCGAGTTGGTCTCAAGTAAGCTGGTCATTAGATGAACCATTTGATCAACATCTGAAAGAATCTCCATGGTTTCCATTTGGCTTTCAGAGATTTGATCCAAGACGTTGGAAAGTAACCACGTTTTCGTATGCTTTGCTGCTGAGCTGTGTCCCATTAAGATGCTCCTTAGCTTTTGAAGAAATTTTTGCCTAAATGGACTTCTATTTATATAAAACCCAGGGATTTGGTTTTTGTGTCAGTTCCTTTAGATAGAGGAGCTTTTTAATAAATTTGTAAAGCTCTCCTGAAAACAGTCGATACAGAGTACGAGAAAACCATCAATTTTCAGTAAACAGAGGGCTCTTATTCCATGAATCCGTATGAAAGTACCTATAAGTCACAGCATATTCAAACTGCGAGTAGAGAGCAGGTTTTGCTTATGTTGTACGAGGGAGCAATCCGATTCTTACGAATTGCACGCACAGCCTGTGAAGAAGGGAATATTGAAAAATTTCACAATAATACTGTGAAAGCCCAGCGTATTCTCATCGAGTTTATGACCACGCTGGATGTGGAAGTTGGTGGTGAGGTTGCTAAAAATTTGTTTAAACTTTATGAATATCTCCATTATCGGTTGGTTCAGGCAAATTTAAAGAAAGATGTTACGATGGTAGATGAAGTGGTGGGGCATCTTGAAGAGTTGAAACAAACTTGGGAAGAAGCCATCGGTATTGCCAAAAAACAAGATGTAGATCTTGTGAATCAAGCGACGGAAGGACATGTCTACAGCGCCTAAAATAGAAGAATTTAACGAAGAATTGGAACAACTTTTTTCAATATCCCAAGCCCTCTTAAATTGTGAATCAACGGATATTGAAAAGATGCAGCAACTGATTGATCAAAGAGAAGCCCCATTGGATTGGCTTCAAAATGTTGATCGGTCGAATTTAACGGGTGAAGACAAAGATAACCTTCAGAAACGGGTGGCGCATTTACAAGCGTTGGATGTTCAGGTTGAAGAGCACTTGATGCATATTTTAAATGAACAATCCAAGGCATTACGCCAAATTATGAAAACCCGTCAGGTTTTATCCAGTTATCGATTTCCGTACGTACCCGGTGGGCCGGCGGGGATTGAAAATCGAGGATAGTCATGAGAGATTCATGATCATGAAGGGATAAAAGGGTACATGCCTTTGGTGATTAAGGTACTTTTGGTTGAAGACGAAATGATGTGGCAACAAGGTGTTGCTGCACTTTTAAGTACGGAGCCTCAGATTTCCTTGGTAAGTACCGTGGACAATGCAGATGATGCAGAAGTGTTTTTTGAGGCAGAGCAACCCGATGTGGTGTTGATTGATTGGAAAATTAAAGGGGCTCGAGATGGATTTGTGTTGGCCAAAAGTCTTGAGTCTAAAATTTCACCCCAGCGCCTTATTTTGGTCACAGGTTCACCCCCTGAGCAGATACCACCGCATCCCTACCGTTATGTACCCAAACCTCAAATTGCCATGAATTTGATCCCAGAAATTCTTGAGAGTGTTTCAGATTGTTGTGGGTCCAGTTTATGTTAAGTGTGCTTTACGGAGCTAAAATCTAAGATTGGGGTATCAAGGCTTCAGCGGATAAAACAAAGAATTGTAACAAATTGTTAAGCACTAGGGTTTTACTTTTTATTGTTTTTTGTCTATCATTCTAATCCTCCCTTGATGTTCCAATATTGAAATCATAAAAGAAAGGGTGTCCACGTGGCTCGGCTGGTAGATAAAGAAAGAAAACTTGAACAATATAAAAACGATCTTAGTGCAGCAAAGATTGAGATTGTTGCAGAATATCGCGGCTTAAGCGTTGAGCAACTCTCGACACTTCGCCGAGATTTATTTAAACAAGACGCTAAATTCACCATTGTGAAAAACACCATTGCAAAACGTGCCATTAAAGGCACTGATGGAGAAGCTCTGGAAGACTTATTCCAAGGCCCAGTAGGGGTTTTATTTGGATTCTCTGATGAAGTTCCTCCGGCGAAAACACTGAAGGAGTTTTTCCAAAAAGCAAAAATTGGTGAAATTAAGGGAGGGCTTTTGGGAAGTCAAAAGCTTTCTCGCCAAGAAGTTTTAGAATTGGCAGACCTGCCTTCTCTGGACGAACTGAGAGCAAAACTTTTGGGAGCCATTAACAGCCCCTTGTCTGGGTTGGTTATGTCTCTCGCAGGTCCGCAACGTGCCTTGGTGAATGTCTTAGATCAGTATGCCAAACAAAAAGAACAGCAATCATAGCAAAACAACAAGGAATTACGCACTCTAAAATGGTAAAACAATCAGTACAGTATTAGTAAATAAGGATGAGGTTGACGTCATGCCTGCTACACTCGACGATAAAACACAAAAAATCTTTGATGAAATTAAAACATTGTCTTTCTTGCAGACCGCAAATCTGGTGAAAGCTTTTGAAGATGAATTTGGTTTAACTGCTGCTGCCCCTGTTGCAGCTGTGGCGGTAGCCCCCGGTGGTGGTGCTGGTGGCGCTGCTGAAGAGGAAGAAAAAGAATTTACCGTTGTCTTAGCTGATGCGGGTGCCAATAAAATCAATGTCTTGAAAGAAGTCCGTGCAATTACCGGCTTGGGCTTGAAAGAAGCAAAAGACTTGGTTGATGCTGCACCAAAACCAGTTAAAGAAGGTCTTAAGAAGGAAGAAGCAGAGCAGATTAAGCAAAAGCTTGAAGCTGCTGGTGCAAAAGTAGAATTAAAATAATTGAATGATATGGGAATTGGAAATTAGGGGGATCTGAGTTCACCTCAGCTTCGTAATTTCCTTTTTTCCCATTGTTGATGCATAATAATTCATGCATTTTATACTGTGATTACGATTTGAGATACTGAACGACACGAGGGATAGCATGCCTGCAGAGACTTCAAAACGATCCACACTCAAGGGAATCGGCTCCTTGCCTTTGGAACATCTCCCCGATTTAGCAGAAATTCAGAAGAATTCATTTAATTGGTTCTTAATGGAGGGCTTAAAAGAAGAGCTCCTCTCATTTTCGCCTATTAAAGACTATACAGGGCGATTAGAACTATACTTTTTGCCTGAATATAGTTTTGATAAACCCAAGTATACCGTTACTGAGGCCCGAATTCATGAAGCAACATATTCTAAGCAGTTGCGGATTATGCTCCGGCTCGTGAATCGGGATACGGGTGAAATTAAAGAACAAGAAGCTTACATTGGTGAAATCCCGATGATGACTGATCGGGGAACCTTTATCATCAATGGGGCTGAGCGGGTTATTATTAGCCAAATTGTCCGGTCTCCAGGGATTTACTTTAAAAAGGATGTTGCCCTGAGCGGAAAACGTATTTTTAACGCAACCTTAATTCCCAACCGTGGGGCTTGGCTAAAACTGGAAAGCGATGCTAACGACATTGTTCATGTCAAGATTGATAAAAACCGAAAAATCCTTGCAACAACGCTTTTAAGAGCATTGGGGTTGTCTGATGGGGATATGGAGAACCAGCTCCGGCATTTTGATTTCTTGAAAAAGACCTTGGATAAAGATCAGACTGAAACCACAGAAGAAGCGTTGGTGGAAGTTTACAAGCGCCTTCGCCCAGGGGACCCTGCAAGTGCTGCGGGCGGTAGAACCCTCTTGGAAAGCCGTTTCTTTGATGAGAAACGCTATGATCTTGGCCGCGTCGGTCGTTACAAGATGAATCGTAAATTGGGTCTTTCAATTCCTGATACCGTTCGTGTTTTGACGATCCAAGACATTGTTGCATCCATCGATTACTTGATTAACTTACATTATGATGATGGTTTTGTTGATGATATTGACCATTTAGGGAACCGTCGTATTCGTTCAGTGGGTGAGTTAATTCAAAACCAATTCCGCGTTGGTTTAACCCGTTTGGAGCGGATTGTAAAAGAACGGATGACGTTGCAAGATGTTGATACGTTAACACCCAGTAATTTGTTGAACCCAAAACCACTATTGGCTGCGATTCGGGAGTTCTTTGGTTCATCTCAGCTCTCCCAATTTATGGATCAAACCAATCCTTTAGCGGAATTAACCCATAAAAGACGGCTATCTGCCTTAGGGCCAGGTGGTTTAACCCGAGAAAGAGCTGGGTTTGCAGTTCGAGATATTCATCCAAGCCAATATGGACGGATTTGTCCAGTAGAAACACCTGAAGGACCAAATGCAGGCTTGATCGGAAGTTTAAGTACGTATGCTCGGGTAAACGATTATGGTTTCCTTGAAACGCCCTATCGTTTTGTTAAAGATGGTTTTGTAACCGATGAAATCCATCACTTGTCTGCAGATGAGGAGGATAAATTCCGGGTGGCTCCTGGTGACCTTCGGTTGGATGAAAACGGAAAAATTATTGGAAACCAGGTACCGGTTCGGTATCAAAGTGAATTCACCATTACAGAGCCAGTTTTTGTTGACTACATGGGGATTTCTCCCATTCAAATCATTTCGGTTGCAACGGCATTAATTCCCTTTATTGAGCATGATGATGCCAACCGAGCTTTGATGGGGTCCAACATGCAGCGCCAGGCTGTACCGCTTGTGAATGCAGAACGTCCGATGGTGGGTACTGGCCTTGAGCATCGGGTTGCATATGACTCTGGTATGGTTGTAACTGCCCAAGTTGATGGCGAAGTGGTGAAGTCTACGGGTGATATTATTGAAATTAAAGATAAAGAAACCGGTAAACGCATTAGTCATGAACTGATTAAATATTTAAGAAGCAACCAGGATACCTGTTTAAACCAGCGTCCCAGTGTAACGGAAGGGCAAACTGTTGTAAAAGGTGAGCCTATTGCGGACGGGGCTGCAACGGAAAAAGGTGAACTGGCTTTGGGGCAGAATGTGATGGTCGCGTTTATGCCTTGGGAAGGTTATAACTATGAAGATGCGATTCTCATCAGTGAACGGATGCTCCATCGGGATATCTTTACCAGTATCCACATTGAAAAGCTAGAAATAGACGCTAGAACAACAAAACTTGGGCCAGAAGAAATTACCCGTGAAATTCCGAATGTGGGTGAAGATGCCTTAAAACATTTGGATGAGCGTGGTATTGTTCGGATTGGTGCTCGTGTTCGGGCAGATGATATTCTTGTTGGAAAGATTACACCTAAGGGAGAAAGTGAACATCCACCAGAGGAAAAACTCTTACGGGCCATCTTTGCTGAAAAAGCTCGGGATGTCCGGGATAATAGTTTAAGAGTTCCCCATGGTGAAGGTGGTCGTGTCGTTGATGTCAAGATCTTTGACCGAGAAAAAGGAGACGAGCTTCCTCCTGGTGCGAACACTGTTGTCCGGGTTTATATCGCCCAACGTCGTAAAATCAGCGTCGGCGATAAAATTGCTGGCCGTCACGGGAACAAAGGGATTGTTTCTAAAATTCTACCGGTGGAGGATATGCCATTCCTTCCCGATGGGACCCCAGTGGATATAGTTTTGAATCCTTTGGGTGTACCAAGCCGGATGAATGTCGGACAA
Source organism: Vampirovibrionales bacterium (assembly GCA_025449835.1). GTDB lineage: Bacteria > Cyanobacteriota > Vampirovibrionia > Vampirovibrionales > JAGQHJ01 > JANWIO01. Next base: position 49,262 of record JANWIO010000074.1, on the reverse strand, counting down.
ACCTACGAAACCCTGTTGGGGTTGGCCTCCTATTTAACCGGTCTGCACTATGAGGTGCCACCTTTTGATGAACGCTACGAGGAAGAAGCTTCCAACCGTGCTGTTCATCGTGAAGTTGCCTCAGCTATTGAAAAATCCGGTAAAAACTGGATTCTTCCGAGTGGGAAAGTGACGTTGCATGATGGCCGGACAGGTGAAACGTTTGATAACCCGGTGGCCGTCGGCAAAATTTACATGATGAAGCTTGTCCACTTGGTGGATGATAAGATCCATGCCCGATCAACCGGACCCTACAGTTTGGTGACCCAACAACCTCTGGGTGGAAAAGCACAGTTTGGTGGACAACGCTTTGGAGAAATGGAAGTTTGGGCGTTGGAAGCTTATGGTGCTGCTTATACCCTTCAAGAGATGTTAACGATTAAGTCAGATGATGTTGTTGGTCGAAGTCGTGCCTATGAGTCCATTGTGAAAGGCGAAAACCTTCAAAGGCCTGGTTTGCCAGAATCCTTTAAGGTTCTTGTCAGAGAACTTCAGAGTATTGGACTGGATATTACCGTTCAAAAACGTCTACGAGATGGGCGTGCTGTTGAAGTTGACTTAATGGCTGATGATTCAGGTTCTCGTGGTCCTGTAAGGCGACGAGTTCCCTCTACCGACAGTGAATTACTGAATTTCTTTTCATCGAAAGCAGATTAACAACGAGATTCCATAAGGAGAATCATATTCCATGATCAGTACAGGTATCGATCAATTTGATTATTTAAAAATTGGGATTGCTTCACCGGAAAGGATTTTAGAATGGTCCTTCGGAGAAGTGTTAAAACCAGAAACCATTAACTACCGGACATTAAAGCCCGAACGAGATGGTTTATTCTGTGAGCGGATTTTTGGTCCGTCTAAAGACTGGGAATGCTATTGCGGCAAATATAAACGGGTTCGTCACAAAGGAATCGTTTGTGAACGCTGCGGCGTTGAAGTGACAGACAGTAAAGTACGTCGTCACCGTATGGGGCATATTAATTTGGCGGCTCCTGTTACCCATATCTGGTATTTAAAAGGAATTCCCAGTTATCTTGGTCTGATTTTGGATATGTCCTTAAAAGATCTGGAGCAAGTGATTTACTTTAACTCCTACGTTGTGCTGGATGTGGGGAATACGGATCTCAAATACAGCCAACTGCTTTCTGAAGAAGAGTATGATCGTATTTTTGAAGAAAACGAGCAGGCTCAGCTTGAAGTAGGCATTGGTGCAGAGGCTGTTAAGCGGATGCTTGCTGCCATTAATTTGCCTGAACTTGCAGAAGAACTTCGTCAGAGTATTGATGCGGCCGGTTCATCAAGTCAAAAACGGGCAAAGCTCTTAAAACGTCTTCGTTTGGTGGAATCATTGATTGCGAGTGGGACACTGCCAACCTCTATGGTGATGGATGTGTTACCAGTGACACCACCAGATTTAAGGCCTATGGTTCAGTTGGATGGTGGCCGTTTTGCAACCAGTGACCTCAATGACTTGTATCGGCGGGTCATCAACCGGAATAATAGACTTCAGCGCCTTTTAGAAATGGGCGCTCCAGAAATCATTGTTCGAAATGAAAAACGGATGCTTCAAGAAGCGGTTGACGCCTTAATTGATAACGGTCGCCGTGGACGAACCGTTGTAGGCCCAAATAATAGACCATTGAAGTCTTTAAGTAACATTATTGAAGGGAAACAGGGGCGTTTTCGTCAAAATCTTCTTGGGAAACGGGTCGATTACTCTGGACGAAGTGTTATTGTTGTTGGCCCTCGGTTAAAGCTTCATCAATGCGGCTTACCCAAAGAGATGGCTGTTGAACTCTTTAAACCATTTGTTATCAACAAGCTTATTGAACGGGGCGAAAGCCAAAATATTAAGTCGGCCAAAAAGAAAATTGAACGCCAGGAAACGGTGGTTTGGGATGTTCTGGAAGAAGTGATTAAAGGACACCCAGTGCTACTGAACCGGGCACCAACCCTTCACCGATTAGGGATACAATCTTTCGAGCCTGTCTTGGTAGAAGGTCGTGCTATTCAGCTTCACCCATTGGTTTGTACAGCCTTTAACGCCGATTTTGATGGTGACCAAATGGCCGTTCACATTCCATTGTCCATCGAAGCCCAGACAGAAGCTCGGATGTTGATGTTAGCCACAAACAATGTGTTGTTACCTTCAACAGGAAGGCCTGCTATTACCCCCACACAGGATATGGTTTTAGGCTTATATTATTTAACCTTGGATAATCCCAACTCTCAAAAAGGTGCAGGTATGACCTTCTTTAGTTTTGAAGAAGTACTGGCTGCTTATGAAGTGGATGTTGTGAGTCTTCATGCACGGATTCGTGTGAGAGATGAAGAAGGCAATATTCTTGAAACTACACCAGGACGGATTATCTTTAATAAAACCCTGCGTGGTGCCCTTGTTGGGTAGCCATTTCCCCTATTTTTCCACCAAATGTCAGTACATAATTAGCGATGAGGAATAAAACGCACTATGAGTATCCTCTCACCCAGTAATAAATCCACTAAGAAAAACTTTGAATACCTGAATAAAGTGATGAATAAAAAGGCGCTGCAAGCCCTTTTGTCTCGCGTGTATGATGAGTATGGCGGTGCAAAAACAGGGACTTTGGCCAATGCCCTAAAGAATCTTGGTTTTAAATATGCCACATTAGCTGGGGTTACCATCTCTATTGATGATTTAACGGTTCCTGATGCTAAAAAGAAGATTCTTGCCAATGCCGAAACGGAAATTGAGCAAGCAACCCACCGGTTTTCCAAAGGTGAAATTACAGAGGTGGAACGGTACTCAAAAGTTATTGATACCTGGGCACAAGCCACAGAAGTGCTGACAAATGAAGTTGTGGAAAAATTTGATCGCTTAAACCCGGTTTATATGATGGCCTTCTCCGGTGCACGGGGAAACATCAGTCAGGTTCGGCAATTGGTGGGTATGCGTGGTCTGATGGCAGATGCGCAAGGGCAAATTATCGATTTACCGATTAAATCCAATTTCCGAGAAGGCTTAAATGTTACTGAGTACATTATTTCAAGTTATGGTGCCCGAAAAGGGTTGGTTGATACAGCTCTAAAAACCGCTGACTCTGGATATTTAACACGACGGCTCGTAGACGTTGCACAAGATGTTATTATTGAAGAAGAAGATTGTGGAACAACAAGAGGGATACCAATGGCTGCCATTATGGAAGGTGGCAATGTAATGGTTTCCCTGGAAGAACGTCTTATTGGTCGGACTGCTGCTGTTCATGTGGCTGATAATGATGGTGAAGTGATTCTTCAAGCTGGGGCTATTATTACCCCCAAAGATGCAAAGCAGATATGTGATTCAGATATCAAAGAGGTTTCTGTCCGTTCAGGGCTAACGTGTGATAGTCATTATGGTGTTTGTCGACGTTGCTATGGATGGTCTTTAACCAGCAACAAATTGGTAGATATTGGTGAAGCTATTGGGATTATGGCAGCTCAAAGTATTGGAGAGCCCGGTACGCAGCTCACAATGAGAACATTCCACACAGGTGGTGTGTTTAGCGGCTCATCCAATATTGAACAGCTCCGTGCTCGTCGGGCTGGATCTGTTGTCAATGCTGTTCCAATGCGTGAATTTAGAACACGTCACGGGGATATTGTTAACGTTGCCACACGTGACTTTGTTCTAGAAATAAAAACGGCTGACGGGAAGGTGGATAAATACAACTTACCTTATAACGCTACGGTGTTTTATGGTGAAAAAGGCCAGACTGTTGAGGCAGATGCCCTGTTGACAGAATTTGAGCCGGGAGCGGGGCGTGGTGATGCTCGTCGCTTGACTGAAAAAGCTACCAAGGATATCAAAGCAGACTTACCCGGTGAAATTTTCTTTGAAAGCTTTGAAGCGGATGAAAAACGAGATCGACAAGGCAACATTACCCGGACTGCAAACCGGGCCGGAACCATTTGGATCTTAGGTGGTGAAGTTTATAACCTCCCTGGTGGGTCAAAACACCTCGTTGAAAACGGAGATAACGTTAATACTGGAGATATTTTGGCTGAAACCATGGTTGTTAGCGAACATGGTGGAGAAGTTCGTGTTCCTGAAGATCTTAAAACTGAAGTACACAAAGTGAATGGCGAGAAAATTGATAAAATTGTTGAAGGGAAAGAGTTAACCATTATTATCGCCTCTACTCATCCTGAAAATGCCACCCTTGAAAATACCAAAAAAGAACAATTGTGGCGTGTTGAAGATGCGGATGAAACCTATATTATTAAATCTCCAGTGGGCACCATGGTGGAAAACAACAGTATTATCGCAGAGCTGGTCGATGAATCCAATATGCTTCCCACCAGTGGTGAAGTCCGCTATGATGACGTTGAAATTGATGACCAAAGAGTCTTATTGAGACCCGGTACGGTTTATTTCATTCCTGAAGAGATTCACCAGGTAAGCAAAGATGCTTCTTTAAAAATGGTGGATTCAGGAAGCTTTGTTGAAGCCGGTACGGAGATCGTTAAGGATGTGGTGTGTCGGATCAGCGGAATTGTAGAAGTTGTTGAAGATAATGATATCATTCAAGAAGTTGTTATCCGGCCAGGGGAACTGTTCCGGGTGGATGATGTCGGGAGTATCAATGTTGATGATGGTACCGTTGTTGATGCAGGTACAGAAGTTGCTCCTGGCGTGGTTGCCTCTGAGAAATCGATGATTACCATTAACTTCCAACTGGAAGAACCGGATGAGGATGAGGATGATTTGGATGAGCTAGAAGATACCTCCAATTATGAATATGCAGAGGTTCTGATTCGGCCCGTTCAGGAATTCCATGTGGCTCCTCATGAGGTTTCGATTCACTTTTCATCGACGGAAGAGGACAATATTAGTATTGTTCCGGTTACCCAGCTTGCTTTTAAAGATGGTGATAAAATCCGTCAAGTAGAAGGAGCACCCTTACTCAGAACAAGTTTGGTGCTTCAAATGCAGGGCTACCTTTCTCGTTTACGGGGCATTGTGGAAGAAGATCCAACAACGGGAAATCATAAAATTGCGGTACTGGAAAATCTGACCATTCGTCGTGAATCCGCCTCGGATACTGATAAAATGCAGGCCGTAACGCAGACCCAGCTTTTGGTAAAAGACGGCGACGTAATTGAAAAACGTACACCGGTTGTCAAAACGCAGGTTTTGGCCAAAAGCAGTGGTTTGGTCAGTTTAGGGGCTACCTCCTCAGGCAAGGAGGTTCGACGTATTATGTTGGTCACAGATAATCATCGTGAAACCGTTAACATTAAAACAAAAGCCTTAGTGAAAGAAGGCGATTATGTTCGAATGGATGATGAAATTGCCCAAGGCGAATTTGCAGCTGCTTCAGGTAGAGTTGAATCGATTAAAGACAAATCAATTGTTTTTCGAATTGGTCATCCGTACTTAATTAGTATGGGGACGCAACTACAAGTTGAAGACCATAGCTTGGTTCAACGGGGAGACTTGGTGGCAACCCTGGTTTTTGAACGGCAGAAATCGGGTGACATCGTTCAAGGTCTTCCGCGGGTTGAAGAACTTTTGGAAGGCCGCAAATCCAAAGAAACAGCCATTATTGCATCTTATCCTGCTGTGGCAGAGTATGAATGGGAAGAAGATGTTCCGAAGCTTTTCCTGGTGAGCGAAGAGCATGGACGTCAAGAAGTTTCGGTACCCCTTGGTGCAAACATCCTTGTTGAAGATAAAGAACAGATTCAGCCAGGTCAACCCTTAACAGATGGGACCATAAACCCTCATGACGTTCTTGAAATTATGGGTGTTGAAGCGGTTCGTAAATACTTGGTGGACGAAGTTCAGCGGGTTTATCGCTCTCAAGGTGTTGAAATTGCAGATAAGCACGTTGAAATCATTGTTCGGCAGATGAGTAAAAAGGTTAAAATTGATGAATCTGGGGATACTCGTCTGTTGCCAGGTGAGCTTCAAGATATAAAAGTGGTTTTGGAAGAAAAAAAACTTGCCGAAGAAGCGGGCGGTGCTTTACCGGAATACCACCCTGTACTGCTTGGGATTACCAAAGCCAGCTTAAATACAGATAGCTTTATTTCTGCAGCGAGTTTCCAAGAAACGACTCGAGTTCTCACTGAGGCTGCTGTTGAAGGGAAAGTTGATATTCTTCGTGGGCTTAAAGAGAATGTTATTATTGGGCGTCTTATCCCTGCTGGAACTGGTTTCCCTCACTTTAAGGATGAACGTGTCGATATGATTGATGATCAATCTGCTGGCTCCCGGTTTACAGCCCGTAAACCTTCTGCCATCCTGGAAGAGATTGAAAGCATGTTCGGTTCTCCTGAAATTTCAGAGGAAACCCTGGGTGATCTGATTCTGGATGAGGATGACATCATTATTGATGACACAAAGGATCTGCTTGATGATGATGCCAGTGAAGAGTTGGATGATGATCAGTATGATGAAGAAGAATAGCGCTTAATTTTAACGCATATATATTGAGATCTGAGCGGGGTAGCTTCCTAAAAAAGTTGCCTCGCTTTGAATTTTAGGTGTTTGATTAAGACAAGTGGTTTGAAAAACAAGCTGAAAGAGAGGACAATAGCAAGAGAATGAGAGACCGTTACGTTTTAAGAGAGAGACTTGTTTTGATGAAACGGTACTGCTTACTCCTTTTATTGTTGCTGTTACTTCCCTTAAAATCTCTTGCATCCGATTGGGAGTTTGTGGATTTGGGTTCTTCCGATGATATCAATTACATCAACTTGGCCAGCATGCGATTTGAGGATAACGGGCTGGTGTATTATTGGAAAAAAACGCTGATCACGCAAAAAACAGATCCCTTTCGGGAAAAATATGGTGATAAAGTCTATTCCGTCGAGATTTATGCTCGAAATGATTGTCGAAATGCAATTTATCAGCCGCTTTATACCAAAGTAATCAATGCCAATGGCAAGGTGATTGATTTCTTTCATAACACTGACCGTCCGATGCCGATTAGCCCGTGGTCCAAAGCATTAGAATTGCATCAATATATCTGTTCCCGAAAATCGTAATGAGGGCTAAGAAGGGACTACATGGGAATGAAGTCTGTCTCCAATTAAACCCATCACCTTGCCACAAATCTGGATAATCAGGGCCATAAAGAGGGTTCCAATAATCAAAATTAAGATTAATGCTGGGACGAGGTGTAAGAAAATCCCAGCCGGGTTAGTGGCAGTGATTAAGTAAAAGTGATGATACTGTTGCAAAAAATCTTGAGGGCTGCTGAGCGCCTTTTCCAAATTAAAGTATCCCTTAAGGGTGTAGTTCATTAATACCCAACTTGGGGATACAAATGAGCCAATGATAAAACCGAGAATTTGACCGATTAACTTCATCATCTTGAGCAGACCTTTTAAAAATCGTAAATTTAATAAAAAATTAATGGGCTCTACTAGATCAAAAACGTTGGAAATACGAAAGTTGCCTTTTAAAGGGAGAAATTTTACATTTCTTATAATATACGCGGCATTTTGGTTAAAAATAATGAAAATACTTGCCAGGACGCACTAAACGTCGTTTTTCAGCAATCGGGAAGTCCCCTCCTGATTTTAAGATGAATTCCCTTCCAATGATTTTTCTTCTCTCTATTTTACGTCTTACCGATGTGGAAAAGATTCTCCAAAAGACTATTTGGGAAGATACAAAAAGGACTGCCCCTCATAAAAAACCAGAACAGTCCTTTTTAAAGATTAGGTTTGTTTTCTTTGCAGGCTTAAGAGGCCAATCCCACCATTTTTTGTTGGTGAAGTTCTTGGACTTGGCTCATAATTGCCATCAACACATCCACCATATCTTCTTCTGTATGAAGCCGATTGACAGCAGAGCCAATTCCAACAGCAGCAGCCCCTCTTTTAAAGGCTTCTTGCACATTGTTGACTTGAATGCCGCTGGCAGACATCACTGGAATGGAAACAGCCTGGCAAAGGGCTTGAGTGTTTTCAAGGGTCAGGGCTGCTTTCTCTTTTGACTCCAGGAGTTGTACCTCACGAGTTAAGGTAATCACTTTGGAGGCACCTTCTGTTTGAAGCATATGGACACCTAAAAAGGCTAACCGTTCTGCTAGACGAATTTGAGCTTCAATGGATAGATACCCTGGGATGGTTACGGAAACTAAGGTGTCGTTAGACACAAGGGCCAAGGTTTTTTCTGCGAGGTGAAGGACTTCTTCTGCAGAAAGGTAGAAACCATCGTTATAAAGTGCATCAAAATTCCCAATTTCAGCAACATCTGCTCCATTGGCGGCAGCAATGGCTAAATCTTGGAGGTTAATAGAAGATGCAAAAATGGGTAAATCAGTAATTTGGCGGGTTTGACGAACCACATCGTGACGAGCTGCCACATCAACGGCGCCAGCACCAGCCACTGTTGCTGCCCGGACAACCTGACCGACTCGATCGAGATCAAAATTGTTGATTCCGGAGATCACTTTGACCAACCGTTTTTCTTTCAATAATTGAATGACTTGTTCTTGTTGTTTTTGCACCGTAGCGCCTCCTCTTTTCCAATATGCAAATTTAAAGCGAGTAGTGTCTACTTACCAAAATACAATCAGCTTGTCATGAAGGCAAGCTAAAATTTGAGCCTTCGTTGATGGGCATTATTCATTGAGACGGCTCTTGTTATAGCAGTAAGTTGACCCCAAAATATATCGGCCAAGTTAGGCATCTCAGCTTTAGCAGACTTAAGAATAACGTTCAGCTTCTGCCCTTTTTTGCGCAGCTTCTTCCGGGTACCCCATTTCTTCCAAGGCTTGTGACCAGTATTTCAACACAACAGTGGGCTGAAAATTTTCATTGTTGAGAAGCGTCGAGAATTTTTGATTCATTTCTTCCACTTGAGCCAGTTTGCCTGCCATATAGGCATCATTTACGTAGGCTTCCAAGTGATAGGGGTCGTGATAATAGGTCTTTATGTAGAAGGATTGAGCGGTTTTGTATTCGTTAGCGTCACTTCCCGCTTCTTCTGCCCGTTTTGCGTGAAAAATACCACTTAAAAACAGTGCAGGAACAAATTCAGCATTTAATTTTAACAATTCTGAAAGGGCGTTTTGGGCTTTATCCAGATCGTTTTGCTTAATGGCAATTTCTGCGAGTCCCAGTAACGCTTCTGAGTATCCTGGGCGAAGTGCCAACGCTTTGTTAAACTTGATACTGGCATCTTTCAGATCCCCATGGCGATACAGGATCATGCCATAAAAAAAGTTCATTTCCGGTGAATCTTGTTGTTGGCGGATAAAGGGCCGCAATGTGCGAACAGCTTCTTCGGTATCTCCCATTTCACAAAGGGCCAAACTCAGATTAATGGCGGCATCTGTAAAGTCTTTCTTCGATTCCAATGCTTTTTGCAGGTGCTCCAAGGCAGGACGGATCTTTCCTTGGGTCAAGTGTTGGGTGCCCAGTAAAAAGTGAACCTGTGGATTCCACCGATCAATTTTTTCAGCTTCTTTCAAGAGCTTATACCCAAGCTCCAGGTTCCCCGTGTGAATTTGGGCTAATCCATAATTTAAAAGGTTCTCAAGATGTTTTGGCTCAGCCTCATACATCTTTTTTAAATGAGGTAGTGCTTCTTGAAACCGTCGATTTTCATTGAGAGAAAGGCCCCAATAGTAATGAACCTGGGTGAGTTCCGGATCCCGTTCAAGGGCTTTGGCGAATTTGCTGTAGCCTTCTTCGTTATTGCCTAATTTACACAGAGCAATGCCCCAGCTCATGTAAATATCGGCAATGTCAGAGTCTAAAATAGCGGCTTGTCGATAGTTTTCAATGGCGAGCTCATATTCCCCCAAGTTTGCCAAGGCATCCCCTTGGTTAAGGTAAATTTCCGGATTTTGGGGATTCAGGGCCAGGGCCTTTCGGGACTTTTCAACGGCTTCTTCGTGTTTTCCCAACCGATTCAGTGCGATGGACCAAAAATAATAGGCCTCGCCATGCTTGGGCATATGACGCAAGGTAATTTTGAATTTTTCAATGGCTTCTTCATACTGCTCCAGTTCTGCCAAAACAGCACCCCAGAGGAAATAAACCTGAGGCTGGTAACTGTAAATCGCAAGAGCTGCCTGAAAGTGCCGAATAGCATCGGTGTATCGTCCCATTCTGGAGAGTGCAATTCCCCAATTAACATAGGGCTCCGGATTTCCGGGATTTAAACGGACCGCTTTTTCGTATTTTTCCTGGGCACCTTCCACATCTCCCAATTCCAGGAGGGCTGCGCCCCATAAAATTAAGCTATTAATCGACTCTGGATCAATGGAGAGGGCAATCCGAAATTTCTCCAGAGCCTCTTCCATATGTCCTTGTTTGGCCAAAGCAACGCCCCAATTGTTAAAGGGCTCCGGTCGATCGGGGGCCATGGCGGCGGCTTGTTCAAATTTTTTCAAGGCCTCGTCAAGCTTGCCCTCTTGGGCCAAATCAATGCCCCAATTAACATAGGCCATCGCCGGATCTGGCGATGACTGTGCTGCTCTGACGTATTGTTCTACAACTTTGTTGTATTCACCAATCCGCTTCCAGAGGACTTGAAACGCTTTCTTTACCATATCGTTTCATTATAGTTGAAAAGAGGAGGGCCGTTATATTGGCCCCTCTGGATTCCTCAAAAATCCTCAAGAGCCCCGTTCCAAAACGGGCTCCTTTATAAAATAAGGGGGAGCCCATTGACTGCGATGCCTTACCGAATCTTAGGCTGGATTTGCGCTAAGATGGTGATCATCCCAATTGTGACTCATAAAATCTAGATATTCACGGAGCTCATGATGACCAATACGCCACTGGGGAATCTTTCGGGCACTGTATTTGCCACCATTGGTTTCAAAAGCCGAAAATTTCTCAGTGTGCTTCATCGTCGAAGTTTCCTCCTCAATCATCATTCTGTGCTAACCATTGCGGTGGTAAGGGCCAAATTGATCCAAACAAGCCAGTCTAACCGTGCATGCATTTCAACGCGAAAATGCAGTTGCAGCAAACCTGATAAGGGGTCAATTTATGAACTTCCAACCTATCCTTATGATACCGGTTTTTGAAGGTTCTTGCTAGTACTCTTAAGAATATTTTAAAATTGGAAGTCGATATACAATATATAACAACTTCCGAAATTCTTTTTACGGAAGGGTTTTACTGCACACATAAAAATGTCTCCGGTCAAAAATGGGGCCATTTTTTAAGATAAAAAAGTTCATAAAGTTAAGAAGTTTATCTTTTTGATCTTAAATGATGTTTTGTATTGAGGTTAATCCAGTGATAAGGCTTGTTTTATTTCTTGAAAGACAGAATCTGATTCCAAATGTTCTTTAATAAACTCGGTATGCATTTCTGTAAACGGGATGGGGTGAATAGATCCATCTTCACTGATATAAAGCGGTTCCATTTGGGGAAGAATCAGCTGGTTTGATTCATCCAGACGGTCCACAATCCAGCCGCCAGTATTATAAATATGGTAACAAATATGGTTTTCGTCCATGCAAACAAAGTTAATTTCGGGCTCGTGGGTATGGCCAAAAATGAAGGTACACTCTGTATCATGGGTATTAGCTGGGAGAAGATATTGACGCATATAATTCATTACGGTGGTATCCAGTTGTTGTGCCAGGCGGGTGTGACGAATGGTACTGGCATGCTGGCGTTTGCCATAAAGCCGGCTTTGTTTAAAAAAGAGTCGTTTTAAGATGTAAGGGCCTACCAGTTTAATCAAGGAGTCGGATGCCATGCCCACGAGATTCCATCGTTTTCTGCTGGGTTCAAGATTCCATTGATCAATTTTTTCGAGCATCATTTTGACAAGACGATCAAAGGCCTTGGTTTTATTGTTTTTAAACATAAAATAAAGTTTATCAATCAGTTTTTGCTTGCCAATATTGTAGGCTTGACCAATGTTGTACCAACCAAACTCCAAAAATGGGGCATTTAAAGCTTCTAAGTCTTCTATATTTTTGGTATAAATGGCTTCTTCTAAAAACTGAGAGGCGGCAATATAGAGTTTCTGAAGAAAATGGCCATGGTGAAGGTAAAAAACGTGGTTGTTGATGCTCAATTCATAGTTGGGGTAGGTTACTTGAAACCCATACTGATCCGGTAAAAGCTTGTCTAAAAACGTGTTGTTGAGCACAAAATTGGCGGGCAATGTCTTTGGGTAAGTCAGGGGCGGCTTATCCAATTCAGTCATCAGATAGTAATGCTCGATGATTTGCTGCCATAGATGATGATCATGGTTGCCGGGAATATAAATGTATTCTTCAAACAACCCAGAGGCAACCAGCTGCTCAAAAAACCAGCGTCCATTTTGCATGGCTAGCCCATAAGAAGCAAAGGAAAAATCAAAAATATCGCCTAGCAAAACGCATTGTTGAATGGGTTGTCCTTGGGTGAGTTCTCTGATGTTTGCAAAAAGTTTTTCGAGAAGAGCTTGGGCCAGGGGGCGATCAATGGGTTTGCCGGTTTCATTGTCATAATCAATGGCGGTTAACAGGCTGGTAGAAGCCCCCAGATGAATGTCTGAAATGATAAATGCATTGCGAACCATTTTTTTACTCTACCATATCTTCTCAAAAATCCACCTTTTGTGGTGTTAAAATGACGTTTCAGACGTACAATAGATAAACATTCAACCACTGAGTTTACCCTGTTTAGCGGGATGTCGAAAAAGTTGTCCAAAGAGTTGCCGCAACAGACAAATGTGTCTATCCATGATCCCTATGCTGCTTTGCGGTATCGGGATTATCGGTTGTTTGCAGTGGGGAATATGTTGGCCATTATGGCCATGCAAATGCAAAGTGTGGCCATTGGCTGGGAGCTTTATGAACGAACAGGATCTGCCCTGATTTTAGGTGGTGTGGGCTTGGTTCAGTTTTTACCAGTCTTTTTGTTGGCACTGCCTGCCGGTCATGTAGCCGATCGTTTTGAACGAAAAACCATTGTGGTGCTTATGCAGATTCTCATGGCCTTGTGTTCTTTTGCCTTGGCGTGGCTTTCTTACCACCATGGATCTATTCCTGTGATCTATGGTGTGTTGATGTTGGGAGGCATTGCTCAAGCGTTTAATAATCCTGCATTTTCAGCCCTTTTACCTCAGTTGGTTCCGATAGAGGTGTTTAACAATGCCGCCGTTTGGGGAAGCAGTACCTTTCAGATTGCTTCAGTGGTGGGACCAGCCTTGGCTGGGATTTTAATTGCCATCCAAAAAGGGGCCATGCCGGTTTATATTACCGATGGCATTTTTTCCATTCTCTGTTTTACATTTATTGCTCTCATTCAGGGACGCCAGGCTGTTCGAGAGGCAGGGGCTTTCTCGTTGAAAAACCTGGTGGCTGGACTCCGATTTGTTCGGGATACCAAAATCATTTTGGCAGCCTTAACCTTAGACATGTTTGCGGTGTTATTGGGAGGTGTCACCACATTGCTTCCTATTTTTGCCAGGGATATTCTGCATGTGGGGCCGGTTGGCTTGGGATGGCTTCGGGCAGCACCTTCGATTGGGGCATTAACCATGGCCCTTGCCGTAGCCCATCTGCCACCCATCAAGCAGGCTGGAAAAACTTTGCTGTGGGTGGTGATTGGATTTGGATTAACCACCATCGTATTTGGTGTATCCACCTGGTTCTGGCTTTCCATGGCGATGCTGGTGCTGAATGGGGCTTTAGATAATATTAGTGTTATTATTCGCTGGACGTTGGTTCAGGTGGGAACACCTGACGCTATGCGAGGGCGGGTTTCTGCAGTCAATAGTGTGTTTATTGGGTCTTCCAATGAATTGGGTGGTTTTGAGTCTGGGCTTGTTGCTGCTTGGTTTGGGCCAGTAGCGTCGGCTGTTATTGGCGGGGTGGGAACCATTGTGGTGGTTGTGGCAGTTACGATGCTTTGGCCGCAAATTCGTCAATTGGGGTCGTTAAATGATTTAAAAGTAATGGAATCGCCGGTTAATGCTACTTCCTAAAAGAATTTGATCGGCGATAAGTTGTTAAAACTGGAAAAGCGTAAGCCTTTTTGCTTTCATGAGGGCAATTGGATTCAATAAAGAACGCAGGGGATTTTTTGTATGGTTTTAGCGCCATTATCGGGCAGAACTTTTCAATACCTGCCGAAACAGACTTCTTTTTTAGGTCAGGTTCGGTTTAAAGGCCAGCCTCCTGAAAAGCAGGAGATTGCGCCTGACACGAAAACGTCACCTTCGAATGGTCTGACATATGGGTTAAAAGCTTTGTTCGCTCTTCCTGTCCTCGTTGGGCTGTTTTTCAGTGCCATTGTTTTACCCGAAATCCGGCGTGACAAAATAAACAAAGGTGAAATTCCGGCAGTCGTCATCGATAACACTTATTCCAAAGCCACTGATAAAGCATTGGAGCTGTGTTTGATTTATACACACCAACTTGAAATCTTGCCTGCTCAAGATGCCCAAACCAGTGCTGCGCCCCTTGAAAAACGCAATATCCCCAACTGGACTACCGTTTACATCACCATAACCCCCATCAAAAAGGGTTCAAAGGATGATAAGACGCTAAAAAATTTCTCGGAGAAAGCACTTCGGAAAAAAGCTGTGGACTTTTTTAAAAAACAGGTGCGTCCCAAAATTGATGAATTGACTCAGTTCAAAGGCCCGATTTCTGTTCAAGATGCACAAGAACGCTATTGGGCCCGGCTCGGTAAGACATTTGACACGAAAGAGGTTTTGGGGCGGTTTACCCTGAACGACCAGCAATTTGAGATTCAGTTGCAGGGTTACGGACGTCAGACTCCTGGAGATGTTCAGGATTGGACTGTTGATACCGATCTAAAATAACACGTTCGTTTATCATTGTGTGTCGGTAGAAATAATCTTAAACGTATTGTAATTTTAGTTTTAATTTGATTAAATAAATTAAAGCTATGATCCGGGTGAAGGGAAAAAGTTTAAAAATGTCTTTTATCGTTCCGATAATGCCACGTTCTCAGCCTGTATGCTCTTCTCTGTCTTTACACAGGCAACCTTATTTTGCTGGGGTGGGTGCATCACAAGCGGGTGGTCCCCGCACATATTCAAGCCTCAATAAACTTCGAGGGAAAACGTTTTCTCTAAAATCTTTGTTAATGCTTCCGCTTGTGGTGGGGACATTACTGGTGCCAACAAAGTGGGTTTATGAGTTGGAGCAACGGAGTTATGGAAAAATCCCCACCGTTTTAATGCTATCAGAAGGACGTGGCTTTTATATTCGAGGGGACAATGCCATTGTCTCCGTGTTTTACACCCATGAAATGAAAGAAAAGAACAAAGCGATGTCTCAGAATAGCGCGTATCCGGTTTTGACAAAGGTCTATTTCAAACTGGTTCCAGAAGGAAAGCCACTTCCTGAAGATGTTTTTGCTCAAAATATAGAATCACCTGAAGCCAGGCAAAAGATTATGTCCTTTTTTAAAGCCCATCTTAAAAAAACGATTGATGATTGCGCCACAATTTCCTCACCGCCTCTTACACCTCCTCATTACTCTAAAACGGAACAGGAGTATTATGATCTCCAATTTTTTAAGTCGATGTATCGCATGGAGAAACAATCTTTGGGGTCAATCCAGATTGCAGGAGAACCCTATCAGGTTTATTTTGACGGGGCAACAAACGAAGCTCCAGAGCCCCTGATATGGCGTTACGGATGGGAGCGTGAGAAACCCTAGCCTCACATTTGTTCCGGTGCATTTACGCCAAGCAACTCTAAAGCTTGAGCTAAAACCCGTTTTAAGGTGTAAATCACCAGTAAGCGTGGTTGCATGACCTGTGGATCTGGGACAAGAATGCGACAAACGTTATAAAAATGGTGAAAATCAGCTGCCAAGTCTTGGGTATATCGAGCAATCAGATGGGGAGAGCGTGTGCGAACTGCATCCTGAAGTCTGTCTTCAAAACTGTCAAGCTTTAAAATTAGCTCTTTGAGAGCAGATTGGGCTTGCTCATTTTCGAGTGCCGTAAATAACGCCCCCATGGTGTCGGGGCTAACCTGAGTGAGAAAATCTTGCCACTGGGCCTGGGTGAGTAAAGGCGGTTTTTCTTCTTGAGACAGCGTATCCACCCGTGGTAAAAAGGCGTTGCGAAGGATACTGGCGCATCGGGCATGGGCGTATTGCACATAAAAAACGGGATTGTCTTCTGAAGAAGACGCCGCCAGATCAACGTTAAAATCCAGGGGGGTATCCTGGCTTTTGGAGATCATCCAGAATCGAACGGCATCAACACCAACCTCATCTACTAATTCTCTTAAGGTGAGCATCTTTCGACGTTTCCCCATCCGGGTTCGTTCCCCTTCAATAATGAGATTGACCAGTTGTCCCAGAAGAATTTCCAGGTGATTGGGATCATGCCCTAAGGCTTCCATCGCAGCTTTCATTCGGGGAATATAACCATGATGATCGGCTCCCCAGATATTGATAAATAGGTTGTAGTAGCCATTTTGACGCTTAAATTTATTATCATGGTATGCAATATCAGCGGTGAGATACGTATAATTCCCATTGGATTTGATGAGAACCCGATCCTGATCATCTCCGAATTGGCTGGAAGCAAACCACAGCGCCCCTTCTTTTTCATAGGTCATGCCTTTTTGCATTAAGGTTTCGATGATGGCTTTGACATGGCCTTCTTGATGCAGGGTTTTCTCAGAAAACCAACTGTCAAATTGGAGACGGCATTCAGTCATTAAGGCTTTCTGTTCTTGGAGCATGGTTTCTTTAGCTTGAAGCGTGATGATATCAATGGCTTCTTGTGGTGCCTGATGCTCTGGGTTATCCCATTTTAAAATGTCTTCTCGATGGGTTTTGAGAAAAGCTTGTGCCAAATCAATCACATAGTCGCCAGGATAAAAGGGATAGGGTTTATCCTCTTCTTTTTCAGGCAGCTTTCCGCCGGTTCCCAAAATCTCCAGACACCGGTACCAAACCGAATTTGCCAGGTTAAAGATTTGGCTTCCCGCGTCGTTAATGTAAAATTCATTGGAAACCATGGCACCCGTGTGTCTTAAAATGCGTGCCAGAGAATCTCCTAAGGCTACCCAACGACCATGGCCTATATGGAGTGGGCCAGTGGGGTTTGCAGAGACAAACTCCAGTAAACATCTCATCTCATGGTTTACAGCGCTTTGTCCGGGTTTTTCCTCTCGGGCAATGCGAATCAAATTACGGATGAGGACGGCTTCACTAATTTGAAAATTAATGAAGCCTCCCACTACGGTGGGAGATAAATCCTTTTGATCCAAGGTTCCTGCAACCATGGCAGCAATCTTTGGGGGAGGCATTTTGGCAAATTTGGCCAGGGGGGAAACATTGATGGCATAATCTCCAAAACCACCCTGGCGAGGACGTTCAATGTTTAATAAGTCAGCTACGCCGTTATTTACGGGTATATTGAAGGCTTCTGCATGGGTTTTAAGGGATTCTTGTAAGAGGGTAAAGATGTGCTGCTTAATCATGGGGTGTTCTCAATGGTTTGGATGCAATGGATGCGAAACGCTTATTGGGTAGACATTTATTATAGGAATAATACACCCTCCTATCCAGTTCTTTTTCATTAACCAGTCAAAGACACCTGATGGTTGCTGTATTTTGTATCAAATCAGTCCCGCTTTGATGTTTCAGAATTTGGTTTCTGTGAAAAAAGGCGCAAAAAAAATTCTTGTTCGGTTTTATTGTTAACGAAAGCAAATCAGCAATAACGATAAAAGGATTGGATGTGAGATGAGCATAAATCCAATAACACCAGAAAAAATACCGATTCGTTTTGGGCGAGGTGCAACTGCCGAAGAAGTCAATGAGATTAAAACTGCGGCCTCGGAGTCTCTTGGCCTCCAAGATCCGGTGAATCCTCAGCTTTGTTTTGTTGAAAAAGAAAGTGCTGTTCCTGTTTGGAATTTTATTCAGAAATGGGTGGGCAAAATATGGAACAACTTTAAGCGCCGATGGGCGTTTTATAAGATGGGGTATGGGCTTTTTCCAAAATATATTCCTGATCATACAGTGGTTTACACATTGAAAAAGTATGGTTCGGCAGAACAGGCGAATACAGCGTTGAGTTCACTTAAAAAAACAGAAATAGCCCTATCAACCGTTAAAAAACAGATGCTTAGAAAGGCCGAAACTGAGAAACGCTTTCGGCAGCAGGTTGAAAAAATCTTAAAAGAAACAGATACAAGCCAATTTGGATTGTCCAAGAGTGGACTTAATCCCTTTTCGCTGTTACAGCCTGCTGAAATTACGGTGAAAACCAAAAAAGGAACCAAAAAGTCCTATGGCCCAGAATATTTTCTTCCGACATGCCAAGCGGTGAAGGTGGATGCCCAAACTATCCTGGCAGTAACCCGCTTAGGGCCTCACGTTTAAAGGAGAATAATTTATTTTAGTCGGCTTGAATGGTATTGGGTTTTAAAATCCCTTTACTCAACACCTTGTGGAAAAAATCTTCTCCAAAATCGGTGCTGGTCACCAGATCGGTTAAAACAATATCGCAACTATGGGTGTTTGAAAGCTGTTTTTGAACCACATGCTTGTGTAAACTTTGGGTTTCCATGTCATTAAACATTGCGATGGGTTTTGCTCCAACAAGATTGCTTGCCTAAAAAATTGCCACTTTGGGCAACCGGTCTATTATCCCTTAATCAAGAGGCTTCGTAAATCCCCCAAAATCTAAAATAACAAAATGTTACTGGTTTGAATTTACAGACACCTGTTTTTGCATCACCGCATAGTGTCCCCGTTGATATCCCAGTTTTTCATAGGCTCGAATGGCTCGTTGATTGCTGGATTCAACGTATAATCGAAGCTCTTGACCGTTTTCAGCGTGCGCCTTTGATTCAACAGCTTCCATCAAGATTTTGAGGAGACCTTGTCCTCGAAAATCAGGATGAATATAAACACTTTGAAACCACCAGTAAAACCGGTTGTGCCAATCACTCCACTCAAAGGTGATCATGCACATACCAACAGTTTGGGCGGTTTCTCGGTTTTCAAGGACCCAGTATTGCCCGAGTTGGGGCTGTTGAAAGACCCGTGAAATCCCAAGTTCTACCGTGTTTCGATCCAATGCGATAGCTTCACTTTCGGATGCCATCTGTTGAAGGAAATCTGCCAGAACGGGAATGTCTTGGGGAATGCCGGTTCGTACAAAATAAGACACAGGTTTCATTATCTCCTGAACACAAACCATGCTTCAAATCATACCAAGGCTGTTAGAGGATAGCCATGATGAAGCCGAAGCCGTCGGATATTTGAAATTTTAGGGTTTAGCGAGAGCCTACGCCGGATTCTTCATCCGTTGGCGTAAATTCGGCTTCAATAATGTCTTCTTCAGGAGCACCGCCACCAGTACCTGCTTCACCAGCAGCACCGGCTGCTTCAGCAGATCCTGTTGCTTGTTGCTGATATGCCTGGGTGGAAAGCGAATAAGCGGCTTGCTGAAGTTCTTCAGTCAGTGATTTAATCTTGTTCAGATCTTCATTTTTGAGCGCTTCCCGGAGATTTTCGACCATTTTCTGGATCCGATCGCGGTCACTTTGCGGGATCTTGTCGCCCAGATCAGACAACTGTCGCTCAACTTGGTAAACCAAGGCATCGCCATTATTTTTGATTTCGACCTCTTCTTTGCGCTTTTTGTCTTCGGAGGCATGCGACTCAGCTTCGTTGACCATCCGCTTGATTTCATCATCAGACAAGTTGGTTGAGGCTTGGATGGTGATCCGCTGCTCTTTACTGGTTGCCACATCTTTGGCGGAAACGTTTAAAATACCGTTGGCATCAATATCAAAGGTGACTTCGACTTTAGGGATGCCACGGGGTGCCGGTGGAATGCCTTCAAGCCGGAAATTCCCCAGTGCTTTGTTGTCTCTGGCCATGGGGCGCTCGCCTTGGAAGACATAAATATCGACGCTGGTTTGGTTATCATCAGCTGTGGAGAAGGTCTCTTTGCGTTGAACCGGAATGGTGGTGTTGCGTTCAATCATTTTGGTCATCACGCCGCCCAAGGTTTCAATCCCAAGGGTTAACGGGGTTACATCCAGAAGTACGATGTCTTTTACTTCACCAGCAAGAACCCCAGCTTGAATAGCTGCACCAATTGCAACCACTTCATCAGGGTTTACCCCTTGGTGTGGGTCTTTTCCGCTGAGGCTTCGGACGAGATCTTGAATAGCGGGGATGCGAGTACTGCCACCAACCAAAACCACTTCGTCAATTTGGCTTTTATCGATTTTGGCATCCCGAATTGCCTGTTCCACAGGACCGCGGCATCGTTCAACGAGGCTACGAGTAAGTTCGTTAAACAGCGCTCTGGAGAGCTTTAACTCTAAATGTTTGGGGCCGTTTTGATCGGCGGTAATAAAGGGTAGGCTGATGCTGGTTTCGGTGACGGAAGACAATTCGCATTTTGCCTTTTCAGCAGCTTCTTTTAAGCGCTGCATAGCTTGCTTATCGTTTTTCAGATCAATGCCTTCTTGCTTTTTAAACTCATCGGTCATCCATTCCATGACCTTTTCATCGAAGTCATCGCCACCTAATTTGGTGTCTCCGCTGGTGGATTTCACTTCAAAAACGCCATCACCCACTTCAAGAATACTGACGTCAAATGTTCCACCACCCAAGTCAAATACCAGGATGGTTTCATCTTTTTTCTTGTCAAGCCCATAAGCAAGGGCAGCCGCAGTGGGTTCGTTAATGATTCTCAGAACTTCTAACCCTGCAATTTTACCGGCATCCTTGGTGGCTTGCCGTTGGCTATCATTAAAATAAGCGGGCACAGTGATAACTACTTTTGAAACATCTTCACCTAAATATTTAGAGGCATCATCTTTGAGTTTTCGAAGAATTTTGGCCGAAATTTCCTGAGGTGTATGCGGTTTCCCATCAATGGTAACGGCATGGTCTGTCCCCATATGACGTTTAATGGAAATAACCGTCCGTTCAGGGTTGAGAACCGCCTGACGTTTTGCAAGCTGCCCCACTAGGATTTCACCGGTTTTAGAGAAGCCCACAATTGAAGGGGTGGTGCGACTTCCTTCACTACTAGAGATGACGGTGGGTTGTCCACCTTCCATAACGGCTACAACAGAGTTCGTTGTTCCTAAATCAATACCGACGACTTTAGCCATAAGTCCCATCCTTTATTCTTTAAATCGCGTTACTATACTCTCCACTTTATCTAAAAAACACATCGAATTTGCATTTCTTCATAAACATTTAAGGTTTTTTTAAGAGTTTGAATATGCTTTTGCTCCGTGATTGTTCATGTGTAAAGTGTTCTGAAAAGCTTTAACAGAAGTAAATATGTGGAGAAAACAACAGAATAGAGAGAGCGATAAATGAAAAGCCGGGTTTGATGATGTTTGATAAAACCCAAAGGAAATTCTTTATAAGCTTAAAAAGAGTGTATAAGTGGGGAATAGAGACGCGATAAAATCCTTTTCATACTAACAGTAACTTGAACAATGATGGGAAGTTGTGACAAATCAAGGCACAACTTTATAAACGGAGGAGGGGGACCCTTTATGTTATGGACGATTGCATTGATTTTGGCTATTTTGTGGCTTTTGGGGCTGGTAACCAATAATACCTTGGGCGGATTTATTTATATTCTATTATTTTTAGCCATTGTTGCCGTTTTAGTCGAGCTAATTACCGGTCGACGTAAAATATAACCTTATTTTCATTCAGCAAAATAGGATCTCCTGCCAAAAACTGGTTTTAAATGCTAGGTTGGCAGGAGATTTCTTTTAAAATTAGGTTTTCCTGTGCCTTTAGAACCCTCTTTTTGAATATGGTATGCTGAAGAAAAGGGTCTAACGATGCAGAGGGTCAAGATCGGAGCGTTGATTTCACACCATGGCAACATCTCCCCACCAGCAATTAATGCAACTGAAAAAACTGGCTCGTCTTTTGGACGCTGCTTTTGTATTGCCTGGAACCAAACTTAAAATTGGGATTGATCCAATAGTAGGGCTTATTCCGGTTGTAGGTGATTTGCTTCCCGCCCTATGCTCTTTATACATTATCTATGTTTCTAAAAAACTGGGCGTGCCCCGGAAAATTCTTTCCTTAATGTATTTTAATGTTGTGGTGGATACGTTTATTGGTATGATCCCCATTTTAGGAGATACCTTTGATGCATATTGGAAATCCAATATCTGGAATGTCAGCTTGTTGGAGCGTTGTTTAGAAAATCAGGTCGGATTTAGGCTCTCAGATACAGAAGTCCCGCCTGGAGAACAGACTATTGATGTTGTTGTAGAATATCCCCCAACAGGTAAATCTTAATACTATTGGTAATGCCTGTTAAGTGGGTTTTTCCGGCGCAAAGCACAATGGGGTCCTTAGGCGTTAAAATGCCCCGTTCTAAAATTGCCTCTTCTGATTCCAGAAGAATTTTTTCAGCACTATCCGCAGGTGCAATGGTTAGCGGATAAACGCCCCACAGCAGGCTAAGCTGTCTGCAAACCTTAGGGTGGGGGGTGAGGGCGACAATAGGGAGTTGGGGCTTCATCTTAGAAATACGACGCGCCATACTTCCTGAAAAAGAGATAACCACAATGGCTTTTGTTCGTGCTTTTCTGGCCGCAAAGCATGCTGCTTGTGCAATAGCCTGATGAAACTTTAAAACTTTTTCACTGACGGTATCTGCAATAAATTCTTCCACTTCAACCCGGTGATGCCAGTACCTGAAATGACATTCGGCTTCTTCGATAATTCTGGCCATGGTTTGTACCGCTTCTACAGCATGTTCGCCTACGGCGGTTTCTCCTGAGAGCATTAACGCATCGCTGCCGTCAAAAACCGCATTGGCCACGTCTGATACTTCTGCCCGGGTGGGGGTGGCGGAGTGAATCATAGATTCTAAAATTTGTGTTGCGGTGATAACGGGCTTTTCAGCCTCATTGGCTTTATTGACCAGCATTTTTTGGGTCACCGGTACTTTTTCCGGTTTAAGTTCAACGCCTAAATCGCCTCGGGCCACCATAATGGCATCAGCCGTTTCAATAATGGCATCAATTTCTTCTAAAGCCTGGGGTTTCTCAATTTTAGCAATAATTTGGGGTGCAATTTTCCCCGGCGGTAGATGTTCCTGGATAAATTGTCGTAAATAAAGAATGTCCTGATAACTTCGAACAAAGGAGAGGGCCAAAAACTCAAGATCATGCTCCAAAGCAAACAAGGCGTCTGCTTTATCTTTTTCTGTCATGGCCGAGATGTTTGACAGACGAAGCCCAGGGACATTAATGCCTTTTTTCTCTCCCAATTCACCCCCAGTAAGCACTTTACACACCAATTTGTGAGAAGAGACTTTCTCAATAACCTGTAGTGCAATACTGCCATCGGCCAGCAAAACCTCATTACCCACCTGAAGCTCTTCAATCATTTGGGGCAGACTCGTTGTAATTAAAGATTGATTACCGGGTTGATCACCGACTTCAAAGCGAATGGTTGCACCTTGCGCTAATTGAATGGGTTTATGCTCTTCCAACTCCCCAATTCGGAACTTAGGCCCTTGTAAGTCTCCTAAAATGGCAACGGGTAAGCCGAGTTCTTCTCGAATCAGAAGAATTTTCTGGATGGTTTGATCCAATGCCTCATGATTTCCGTGAGAAAAATTGAGGCGGATAATATTCACTCCTGCTTGGATCAAGTGACGGATTGTCTCTGCATCTTGAGATACAGGCCCAAGCGTTGCAATAATTTTGGCTAGGCGCATGATTTAAAAAAGCGATTCAGAACAAACAAAACAAAAAACCAGTTCAAAATTTAAAGCAAAACAAGTTTCGATGTGACTCTATCTATTTTTGTACCATAAATGCCCGAAAGGATCCTCTTTTTGATTTTTTAAAAGGGAAAATAGGCGTTTATTATTGTCTTTATTGCGATAAATAATTTTAAAAAGCTTACGGTATACCCGTTTAAATCTTCACAGTATTGAGGATGGTTGCCAGTTCAGAGGATACTTCTTCAAAAACGCTCTTCCAATCTCCGGGAGTGGCCTGCCGAAAAAGGCGCATCGTTGGATACCAAGGGGTATCCTTCCGATCCATTAGCCATCGCCAATCAGGGGTGTAAGAGAGAAGTGTCCAGACGGGTTTTTGTAAAAGTCCAGCTAGGTGGGCCACTGACGTATCTACCGTAATCACCAGATCTAAATTGAGGATAGCCGCAGCGGTATCGGTAAAGTCATTTAAGGCAGGTTCGAGGTTAATACATTGAATATTGGGGATCATTTGTTTGATTTGATCAGAAGCAGGTCCTTTTTGCAAGCTATATAAAGTAATATCCGGGAATTGCTGCGTTAACGTTAAGAAATCATCCAGGGTGCAAGACCGTTGCGGGTTCAATGGGTGACCTACCTTTCCAGACCAGACAATGCCAATCTTAAATCGTTTATCGGCTTGAAAAGCTTGCTGCCATTTTTCCAAAAGGGCGTCTTGAATGGGATTAAAAGGTGGAAGGGGTGGAATGGTCTCAAGTGTGGTTTTAAAAACAAAAGGGAGGCTCATTAGATAGAGGTTATAGTCGTGCTGAACAGAGGGGTAGGGGCTGTTAAAAGGAGGAACCAGTTGATCTATTTCTGTGAATCCAGATAGTAATTGATGAAGATCGGGTGGGCATTCATAAATAACGTTTGCCCCTTGTTCTTTGAGTAAAGGAATATACCGAAGCATAAAGAATGTATTCCCCAATCCCTGTTCAGGAAGTAATAAAATTTGTTTCCCTTCCAGTGATGCGCCATTCCAGGCAGGTTGTATCAAAATTTTCTGGCTATACTCATTTTGAAAAAGCCGCCATTCATACTCTGGCCACCCAGCTTCATAATTTCCCTGTTGTAACCATAAAAGTGCCTGGTTAATATGAATTTCGTGAGCGTAAGCGTTTTGGGTAATGGCTTGTTGGTAATACGCTTCGGCTTTGTCAAATTGGTGGTGTTGAACATAGATATTGGCAAGATTGCTGAGGATATTGGGTGTCGCTAAACCATTTTGGAGTGCTTCTTCGTAAAGATCAATTGCTTCTTGAAAACGAAATTGACGGGAGTATACAGCACCCAGCCCATTGATTGCATCTGCAAATTTGGGATTAATACTAAGAACCTGCTGGTATTTGACAATGGCTTTGTTTAGTTGTCCTTGCCGATGGTAAACAAGGCCTAAATTGTAATTGGCTTCAAGTGAAATCGGATTGATGTTTAGGGCTTTCTGGTAATAGTGTTCAGCTTGCTCTAAATTATTAGAATCCATCATAAGACTACCAAGGCTTATTAACGCCTTAACATTGTTGGGAGTAAGCTTTAATACCTGTTGGTACGCTGCAATAGCCTGATCAAATTGGCGTATATCCTGTAAGGCTTTTCCTAAATTAAAATGGGCGTCTGTAAAATTGGGATTCTCCTGGAGAATATCTTGATAACACTCAATGGCCTCACTGTAGCGTTTTGCCTTGTAGAATGCAGCTCCAAGGCTGTTACGAATGTCTAATGAGGAGGGGCCTTTTTCAATCGCCTTTTTTAAAACCGTAATGGCTTCATCAACTTGATTGTTTGAGATTAGGGCTAATCCTAAATTGTTTTGAAGGCCTTCATTCTCTGGATCGAGCTGAGCTGCTTTTTTCATGTAGGTCAAAGCAAGATCGGGTCGGGTTGTTTGGTCATAGAGAATTCCAAGCATATTGATAACGCCAATGTTATTGGGGTCTTCCTTGAGGATGTCGAGATAAAGCGTCTCTGCTTGTTCAAATCGGCCCATCTGTTGGTGTTTAAATGCAGTCTCAAATGCTTCAGGAATGTTTATTATGTGCAAGGTATCGAGTCCACCCAGAACGATTTTAATGTGCATTTCTATTTTTCAACAGAAATGATGATAATGCTATTCTTATAAAAAGTATTGAGGGTGGCTGTGTTTGTTAGGCGGTTGATTGGGATTGTAAAGTGAAGCATAGAAAGTCGCCTTAATGAGTTTAACCCTGTTGGTTTGGAGATTTTGCCTTATCTTGGATTTTTTCTTTAAAAAATATTGTAAATATCTTGTAAAACCGAAGATTTCTCGACGTCGAAAATGCTGATTTGCGCTATGCTTGTTTAGCAAGTCACTATTTTATCGCCCTTTTACGAGGGGGATAGTGTAAGGACTCAGGGATTAAGCTGGAGCAGAGCGTTTGAAACAAGATAGTTTTAACCAAACTGCCTATCGAATTTTATTGTTGCTTTTAGGGCTTGCTGAAACACCCCTAACGTTTGAGGAAATTAATAGCCGGTTTAAAGCCAATCCTCGAATTGGGAAAAAAATATCCCAAGATACCCTGTGGCTTTATTTAAATACCTTGAAGTCGATAGGTTGCAAAATTAGCCGTCCCACGCGTAAAAATGGGTTTCAATATCGGCTTCTGTATCATCCGTTTAACTATTTTGTAACACCAAGTGACCTACAAATACTAAAAGAAACCCTTTCTCAGGTTGAAGAGAATATAAGTTATTGGGACATTATTCATTTTTGTCAGTGGTTACAACGGGCATTTGGCCATGCCTCCAATAAAAACCGAGAGGATTTAGCGAGCCAGTTTTTTGCAGCGTGTCGGTTAATGGATTTTAATCAGGTTGAAGAATTGGTGCAAGATTTGGAGCAGTGGTGCCAAGAACACCATCTCCTCAATGTTCAATATGATTCATTTATGAATGGGATGGAAGATATTGAAATTTTGCCCCAAAAAATTTCTTATCAACGGGGGATTTTATATTTAATCGGTCATCGGCCTAAGCAAGAAAATGGTACTTTGCTTCGGTTGGATAAAATAAAATCAGTTGTCCCCTTTTCAAATCCCTCCCTTCGGGAACATTTGCTGCAACAGCAATTACAGTCAGAAACGTTTCTCATCCGGATTCTAAATTGCTCGATGAAAGAATATGAAACGATTTATGAGAATGAAACATTACTCCAGGATCCTGATTTTGATCAACACTTATTGGTTCAAATTAAAACCGATAACGACTTTTTGTTAAAACAAAAGTTATTGACATCAGGGTACCAATTTCAGGTTTTATCGCCTCAAACGTTTAAAAAAGAACTTCAAAATAGTTTGCACCAAATGAGGCAATTATACCTATAATGACATTGGAGAATACATGGGTATATCGGTCACCACGAGAGGGTTCTGTCATTAATATTTCAGCGCATCGTTTATTATGTGTTTATTTGTTATTAAGCCAATCAGATCGGATCTCTTTTGAGGATCTGAATACACACTTGTTGAATCACCCCATGGTACAGCGCACATTGACCCATGAGACCTTGAATAAATATATTCATACACTCCGTTTGTTTGGTTGTGTTATTGAACGTTTTGAAGAGCAGGGTCATGTGATGTATCGGATGGAAGAGCATCCGCTAAAGCTGGAATTGAGAAAAAAAGAGCTAACAACCATCAATAACATTGTAAATTCCCTTTCAATGCAGCCATTGTATTCCATTAGCAATGGTTTTTGTGCGCTTGTAAAGCAGCTTTCCAGAATCGATTTATCCCATGAAATCGGTGCTTTTCTCTCACCAGCACTTAAAATGGCAATGGAAGCGGGGCTTTCTGAAGATGAGTGCTTACAAATTGAGCAACTTCAGCGATATTGTTATGAAGGGCAAGTCTTGGAAATTCGGTATGAAACCAAAGATCACCAATCCATATTAAAATTATTGGAGCCTCATGAGGTGGTTTGTTATAAACGGCGCCTTTATCTGATTGGAAAAGATTCCCATACCCATAAAAAAATTCGATACCCTTTTACACAAATTCAATCCATTCGTCAGTTGCCCAATCGAATTCGTTCTCAACCCGTGAAAACCATCGTTACGTTTAAGCTAACCGGACGATTAGCATACAATTATCGACCCTATCCAGGAGAAACGGTTTTAAATAAAGGTGAGTTTCTCCTCGTTCATCATGCCACTGATGAAGTGGAACAATTGTTGCGAAGGTTGCTGAAATATGGAACGGCCTGCCAAATCATTTCACCGGCTTCCGCAAAGCAGGAGATGCTAAAGCTGATTGATTCCTTATTAATCCCTTTGGAATCGTCAAACTGAATTAATACAACACAAAAAGACGTGAACCGGCGTAAATCGGTTTGTTGTCCCGATAACCCACAAATAACGGATGCCGTAAAGGCCGATTGACCCCTTGTTCTTGGTTGGCATTTTCATTCATAATGCCAGACTGAAGAAACGGGTTTCTCTGTGGCCGTTGTTCTCTTTCTGCAATACGAACAGGTTCTGTTTTTCCCGATAAAATTTGTTGCAAAAACATTTTCGACATGGCTGACTCTCCCTCTCTTCTCCAAAAAGTAATTTAGGCTGTAGGTGTACTTAGATTGTATTGTGAGTGATCAAAATTGCAACCTCATCCTCTGATCAAGTGAAATGTAATGAAATGGGTTTAAAAAGCGCTTTTTTGATAGGGAAGGGTGTCAGATTGAAAAATGTGTAAATCGGAAACAGGAATATATTGTAAGAATGGGCGTTAACATCATGATGAAATACGTTAAATTAAGCGGCGGCATTACCAATTAAGCTATAAAGTAGAAGTCCTAAAACAATGAGTGTAATGAGAACATAAAGCCTATCTTTTTCTAGGGCAAATACGAAGACGGAAAGCAGCACGCGGGCAATGGGGGTAAAAATGAGAATTAGTAGCCCCATTTGGATAATGGCTTGGCTATGTCCACTCAATGCTTGCTTAAAGATGATTGAAATATGCGTTAACCTTTGTGGTTCACCTTTAAAGTGGTGTAATGTAATAAGCCGATTGCTATTCTGCATAAGGTACAAGATACCCCCAACGAGAACCACGATAGCTGCAAGCATTACACCTGTTCGTAGAAGATTTCCAATGACTTCCTGCATGACAATGTGGTGTTCTTGTTTTTCCATGCCTATAGTCTTCCTGTAAAGCCGTTAAATATCATTTCTATTCCTAAAAGGAAGATAACCACGCTAAAAGCAGTTCGCAAAACTTTGATGTGTAAACGAGTTAATGCTTTAGCTCCTAATAGTGATCCGATAAGTACACCCAGCATTACTGGCATAGAAAGTCCTGGATCGATATATCCTCTGTGAAGGTAGACTGCTGCGCTAGCTGCTGCGGTTACCCCAATCATAAAATTACTGGTAGTGGTGGCTGCTTTAAAGGGTATTTTCATGACCTGATCCATTGCAATGACTTTCATTGCACCTGATCCAATTCCGAGTAATCCAGATAACATTCCTGCAACTGTCATTAAGCCAAAACCGCCTGGGACAGAAGAGACCTCATATGCTTTTAAGCCTTCTGAGGTGGGGAAACTTCCGCCAAGGCGAAGCCGAGTGGCCCACCTGTCGGGCTGGACGTTTTCATGATCTTGTAGGCGTAACAGGCTTGAAATAATGGCTGAGTAAATGAGAACAATCCCAAAAATGATTGCAATCATGGTGCTTGGCAAAATGGCTGCGAGTATTATTGATCCTATCAAAGCACCCAGAACCGTCGCAATTTCTAACACCATGCCGATTCGTATATTGGTGAACCCTTCCCGAACATAAGCGGATGCTGCGCCGGAAGAAGTGGCAATGACAGAAACCAGAGATGCACCGATAGCATAATGGATGTTGATTCCAAAAAGGAGGGTTAAGAGAGGCACTATAACCACACCTCCGCCTAGGCCAGTAAGTGCTCCTAGAAACCCAGCCAATAGAGATCCAATCCAGATTAAAGATGTTAACTCAAGTATATTCATATCTTTATTAGTATATCAGGAGCATGGGGAATAGACCCTGTAGAAGTACCTTAGCAGAACAAAAGCCTTGGAGGCATAGTGAGGTATTACCTTTAATTCTTTTTAACGAATCATTAAATGCTCACGGCTATCCAACCCGCCGATAATTCTTTTACGCTCAAGAGATTTTGGCTTTTGTGCTCATTAGCATTGTCTTTCTTTTCAAGCAAGCAGATTGGTTTTACATGCTCTAATAAACTTCCGTATTCAAGGCGTTTTTAAAATTTATGTAAAGAAATTTGTCGCAATTACTTAACACAAGTTAAAGTTCTTTTTTGGCGTGACGATAAAAACACATAGAGAAGCAGTTCTCTGAATAAGACTTTATTAAGGAAATCAACGATAGAGGGGCCCCATCTATGGGTATGGCAGCAAGCCAAGCACGCTATTTGACGTTGACAGCAAGAAAAAGTGATTTAGAGTTTTCTGGTCAGCAGATCAACCAATCGCGCATGCAGCTTGCCGATATTACGAACCAGCTTTTTACGGTTGCCACCAGCCTAGACCCTGAGTCTCCAGAGGCCATTATCATTCAGTTACGGATTAATTCACTCCAAAGCTTAGACCAAGCTTTGGAGCTTCAACTGCGTCGTGTGGATACGCAACAAAAATCTGTGCAAACCGAAATTGAAGCGGTGCAAAAAGTCATTCAGAAAAACATTGATATGACCTTTAAAACGTTTGCATAATTTCGATGCTATTTTGCATCCCATCCCATTGAAATTGCAAAATCTTACAAAATCATTACAGTTCCCATACGGTATCTCAAAAAACACTCATCTCAATAGATGAATTTTTCAGGCTAAGGTCCGTAATTTTTGAAGTTGGTATTGGAGAATACCGATACCGATAGAGAAGACTTTCTTTGGAAAAAGAGAAAGACCACACAGCCTGGAAGGAGGATGCTTTCTCATGGGATTGGCAGCCAGTCAAGCACGTTATTTATTATTGACCGCGAGAAAAAGCGATTTAGAATTTTCCGGTCAGCAGATTAACCAATCGCGGATGCAGTTGGCTAACATTACCAATGAATTGTTTAACGTTGCAACCACCTTAGATCCAAACTCAACCCAGGCCATTCAAATTCAGCTTCGGATTAATTCTTTGCAAAGTTTAGACCAAGCTTTGGAGCTCCAACTGCGTCGAGTGGATACCCAACAAAAATCTGTGCAAACAGAAATTGAAGCTGTGCAAAAAGTGATCGATAAGAATATTACACTCACATTTAAAACGTTTGCTTAAAAATATCCCTCAAAACCAAAAAAATAAGAAAGAGAAGGAAGACCGCCACACATGAGTTATAAATTTACCTCAGATATTGTGATTCTCGATGATCTTTCAAAGTCAGACTCAGCAGCGAAGGCCGACTTGTTTGAAACATACGATCAGTTGAGGGACTTGACGGTTTCGGGTCCTTCCATTGGGGGAAGTGGCTTAGGGCCGGTTAGCAGTTTTTTGTTTAAAATTGCACAAATGGTTTCAGGATCTAGTTTTCTCCCTGTCATGGGGAACCAGTCTATTAATATTCCAGGGACTTCTTATTACTCTCCCATTCAGCCAGGTACGGGTGTTATTCCTGGAGGGCAATCCTCATTTGGCTTAGGCCCCATGTCACAAATAAGTGGTTTCCCAACAGGTGGGTCTGCCGCTGGATTTGATGCGTTATCAATCTTAGCCTCTGCGGGCTTAGGAAGTTTAAAAACGGGTTCTAGCGGTTTTGGGAGTGTTACATCCCCTGTTCAAGGCATTGGTGGGACCGTTGCAGGAAGCGCTGCCGCCATTGGGTCAGGCGGGGGCGTGGTTAATGCTGCGGGTGTTGGGGCGGGTCTTGTGGGTGCTTCTGGTTTCGGGCGAAATTTTATTATGCCTGCTGCCGGTGTTGTTAGTGGTATTGGTGGTTTATTAACCACATTAGCACCTTTGTTTGGTGGGTCCGGACTTGCAGGTCTTGCCGCAGGAACTATTCTGTCGGGTTTTTCTGGGGCGGTTTTGTCGGCATATCAACATGTTAGCAGCCGGATTTTGGTAAATGCTGATACGATCTTAACGAATAAGGTGAAAAACCTCGAAACGGTTGTGAAAGAAATGGAAGCTCAAGAAGATGTTGTGAAAAAACTCTTAAAAGAATCCATTGATGGCGACAGAAAAGCATTACAAGACTTATAACGAGGAGAGATGACGGATGATTCCACTGTATTTAAACAGTTTATACAATTTTTTGTTTGAAAATAATCCTTTGATGTTGATGGGAAAAGACTTCTACAAAAACCTCAAAGCATTGTGGCACTTGCGACGGAATTTAACACAGGTCGATCAAAAATATCGGAAACTTCTCTACCGGGCACAAGTGGTTGAAGCTTATGTCAATGCCAATCAAGTTTATCCACATACGCGATTTGATGTTTATCGCTAAAAATTACCTGTGAGAAGCCTATCCTGAAACATACTCTTCTGAAGCCTTTTAAATTCCGTCTATCCTCCTCACGGGACACAAGAGGTTCTTTACGCTATAATAAGTCCATTCATTTGTATCAACTATTGATTTGGGACGATGCGATTTCATGGGTAGTTTTTCTGTAGAGGCGCAAACTGAAGTAACATTGCTTGATCAAGTTGCGTTGTTGGGGCGGAAATCAGAACTGCGTCAGTTTATAAAAAGTTTAACGCTCTGTCGTTCGGGGCAGGGAAAAGCCATTTTTCTTTCAGGAAATGAAGGCATTGGGAAGTCGTCTATTTTAGAAACTTTTTTAGATCTTGCTCAAAATGCCTATGGTTGCAGATCGGTTTCTGTTTCTTTATCCGGAAGACCCAACGCACATTTGTTATTTTCCCAAATTGTGAAAGAAATTTTAGGGCTTGCCAACCAGACAATTCATCAATCCTTACAAGCATCGAATCAAATTCTTCAGCCGTTAGGCGTTTATTGGAGTCAAGGAGACTTAATCCGGATTGTTGCTTTAATTCGACTTCAGGAGTCTGTGAATACGTCCCAATCCATGGCGATTGAACAGATTAGCGATGCTATTTACGGTGCAATGCCCTTTTTTAAACGATTTAATACCAGTGTGAAAGAGCAAATTGATGCACTGGCTGAAATTCTTGCGGATCCATGGCTCACATTATCTGTTTCTTTGGCAAACCCCATCAATCCGCAAGTTCAAAAGGCATTAGGGATGGTTGAGCAAATCCTAGGCACCCCTCAAAACCAGATGCGTTTACTGTCCTCCACTTTGCCCGATATGCCTTTGATTTCACCTGTCTCTGACACGAGTCAGGAGGCTCTTGAGCAGGCTGGACCCAGCAGGCTTGTAACTCAAAATGAGGGTGCTCAGAACGCAGATGTTGTAGAGATAGAAAATAATACTTCGTTGCCGTCTTTTGAATCATTACAAACCGCTTTGAATAGTCTGATGTCATTTATTAACCAAGGCTTACAGGCACATCAATCTGCTTTTATTTTGGTCTTTGATCAGTGGGAAGCGCTCTTTAATGCCTCTTTTGGCGAAATAAAAGTGATCAATGATTTATTTGGTGAGATGATTCGTCAAACGGTTGATCAGCGAAATTCACATATGATGGTGGTTGTTTCCTGCCGAAGTGAGTCTGAAAGCTACGTGGTGGGTGGTGGACTTTATAACACATTACGGGTGAAGTACCTCGTACCACCTTTAAATGCAGTTTCCCAGCAGCGGTTTTTAAAAGATACCTTCAAAACGCTTCAGATTGAAACCGATGATGAGGTTATTCAGGAGATCCTACGGATTTGCCAAGGGAACCCTTCCTGGTTAACCTTAATGACCAAGGTAATTGCCTCAGACACGTCTCCTAGCGAATTAAAAGTTTTGGATTGGGATACGTATCAAGAACGATATTCGGTTTCGCAGCCTAAGGATATTCTGGAAATTCTTTATACACGGCTACAGCTCGCTTTTGTGGGACAGGAGGATCTGTTCTTAAAGGTTTTAACGCCGTTGGTTTTGCAGAGCAATACGGTGTTTAAGCGGGGTGAAGTCTTAAACCTGCTCGGTGCGATTGAGGATGGGGCCCATGTGGCAGAACGGCTTTTAACCGAATTAAGCCGGTATGGGTTCTTAGTGGCCGAAACCAGAGAAAATTCAGAGCCCTGTTACTCTTTCTACTCGTCATTTTTGTTCAATTTCTTAAAAGAGAAAGTCCGCCCCATTCAAGATGATATTCCCACAGCCGATAAAGTGGCTTCTTTGAAAAAGATTTTGCCCCTCTCGATTCAATCGGGTGAATTAACCAAGGAAAAAACCCAAGAACTCCTGGCCATGGCTTCTGCCATGGAGAATCCAGAATTGACCCAATTTGTGGAACAGACCCTTGTGGATGCTCTTCAACAAGGGGATTTAGGGGTGGATACGAAAATTACCCTCTTGGAAAGCTTAAGCCTGATTTACACAGCGGCATCCATTGAAGCAATTTTAGGCATGCTGGAAGATTCTAACGCCTCCCTTAGAGAGTGTGCGTGTATTCAATTGATTCCTTTGGCCCATGAAAGAGGACTGCCCATTGCTGGTAAAACGCTGGTGGATGCCATTCTTCCATTAATACAGGACCCTGTTGTATCTGTAAAAGTCCAAGTATATCAATTCCTGGCCAAATGCGTGTTTGAAAATGCACGGGTAGTACCGGTTCTGATGGAGGGTGTTGTAAACGAAAATCCGCAGCTACGTTTACTGTCTCTAACCGGATTGCTGCAGCGACGCCTGAAGACCCCTGAAACCCTCAAAATTTATCATCGTACTTTAGAGCAGGAAACGGATGATAATCTGCTTAAAGTGGCTTTACGGGGCTTACAACTCTTTGATAAGGATACGGTGGAACCGATTTTAAAAGCATATTTAGAAAACCACACAGAGTCCTCTTTCTGGAAAGAGGTGTTGATGCAATTAATGCACCTGGATTTAAGAAAAACCTTGCCGTGGTTATCCAAAATACTTGCTGAGGGGGATGATCTGGAGCTTAAGCTCTTTATCTTAAAGCGATTTGGTGCAAAACCCCATCCTGAAGTGGAAAAACTCTTGATAAATATCCTGAAAAGTGAGTCTTCTCAGGGGCTAGAGCCTGAATTGCGATGGATGACTATTCGGAGTTTGGGGTGGATCGGTCAGTCGCAGGAGGCTCTCATAACATTAGAAACACAACAAAGTGTCTGTCAAAACGATGAAATTCTAAGTCAAGCTTTAAAAAGTGCTATTCGCCAGGTTTCTGAACGGGTTTTACCCATTGTAGATCCGCCTCGCAATGGTCAGCATTCCAATGGTGGAAAACACCTTCTACCGTCAGAGTCCTCCTCTTCAAGTAATTTGAATGGTCGAGACATCTCTGAAGTGCAGCGCTCTCACCAATTAATTGACTTGGTGGCTGTTTCTTCAGACAGCTAGCAAACCGATGGATTTAAAATAACTGAAGGTACCGCTTTTTCAAGGGCTTGTATAACCGTTTCCTGTTGCGCTTGGGTCAGGCCTGGAAAAATGGGGAGCGAAAGCACTTGGTTTGAAACCGCTTCAGATACCGGGAAGTCTCCTAGATGGTAGCCAAGGTTCTGGTGTGTTTTTTGGAGATGCAATGGGATGGGGTAATAAATCATCGCTATGACACCCAAGTCTTTTAATTTCTCTTGGAGTCGGTTTCTGGCATCTGGTGTCTCGGATTTGACCTTAACCGTGTATTGATGGAAGGCATGAAGAGAGGTCATTGCGGCTGAAGCCGGGGGCATCAAAAAGTTTTTCAGCTCGCTGTTGAAAATGGCTTTGGTGTAAAACTGGGCAATTCGCCGACGTTCCGTATTCCAGGTTTCAAGATGTGGCAGTTTTTCTAAAAGAACAGCGGCCTGGATTGCATCAAGGCGGCTATTAATACCAGACTCTTGGTGGTCATATCGATTATCTGGGCGACATCCATGAACCCGAAGGGCTTTGAGTCGAGTGGCCAGGTTTGGATCATTGGTGGTAATGGCGCCACCATCTCCTAATGCGCCAAGGTTTTTCGTGGGAAAGAAACTAAAACATCCGAAATGACCAAAACTACCCACTGCTTGACCATGCCAAGTTGCTCCTGTTGCTTGGGCACAGTCTTCGATAATATATAGATGATGCTTTTGAGCAAGTTCCACGAGAGATGTCATATCAACTGCCAAGCCAAATATATGAACGGGAATAATGGCTTTGGTTTTTTCCGTAATAACGCTCTCGATAGCCTCAATATTGAGATTAAAGGTGTCTGGAGCAATGTCTACAAAAATAGGACGGGCTCCCACTCGAACAATCACTTCGGATGTGGCAACGTAACTAAACGTGGTGGTAATCACCTCATCCCCAGGACCAATATCTAATGCTCTTAAGGCTAAAAAAAGCGCATCGGTTCCACTATTTACGCCAACTGCGTGATCGGTTCCAATCCCAGCGGCAAATTCTTCTTCAAATTGCTGAACTTTTGCCCCAAGAATATATTGCCCGGAGGCAGCAACTTCTAAAAGTGCTTTATCAATGGAATTCTTCAAAGTCTCGTATTGTGGAACTGGGCTGAATATGGGGATCATGGGTGCTACTCCCGGTGGCCAACTGTATAATTTCCACTTCGGACTGCTGGATATACTGCTTTCCACATCTGGGACAGGTTGTTTGATCTTTTCCTGAAAATTTTAATATCTGTCCACATTCACAGCGCCAGCCAGCAAACTGAACCGGATTTCCACAGACTAACGCAAAATCAGGAATATTTCTATCAATTACTGAGCCAGATTCCACAAAAGTATGTTGGCCGATGGTGAGTCCTGAAGCAATAGTTGTTTGTGCGCCGATATTGGCGCCGTGTTTCACCAGAGTAGGATGAATGGTTGAGATATTCCCCGCCTCACCCCGCATATATTTCAGGGGCGCAAATACGGTGGAAGGACCGCAAAACACCTCGTCTTCCAGAATAACACCGCTGTTGAGCATGGCATTGTTTAAGACCCGAACGTTGTTTCCCACCAAAACACCCGATGCAATGGTGACATTGTGACC
Organism: Vampirovibrionales bacterium; assembly: GCA_025449835.1. Taxonomy (GTDB): domain Bacteria; phylum Cyanobacteriota; class Vampirovibrionia; order Vampirovibrionales; family JAGQHJ01; genus JANWIO01. The sequence goes on along the minus strand of JANWIO010000074.1, from coordinate 12,428 downwards.
AATTTGGCAATGACTGCCGATGACGGAGTTGGACATGATGTGGCAAAAATGCATAATGTTAGTGCCATGGCCAATTTGGCAAGGTTCGTCAATATAGGCTGACTCATGAATAAAGGTTTCTTCGTTACAACAGGTAACAATTGACTGATGAAACCACTCTGGCATAGGCATTCCTTTAAAGCCTCTCCTTTAAGCTAACTTAAATATAGCTACATTAATAATTATAGCAACAGTGTCGAAGATTTGCTATTGCAAACTTGCTATGACTTACTGATGTATCGGCCAACTTATGGAAAAGTTGAGTTGGATGGAATATCGGGTAAAGATAAGGGGGAAAGCAGAGAGGGGGGCAAAAAATACCGTATCGTGGGGGCATTCAGAACGGAAACCTGTAAAAAAGATTGGCATCATAGAATCTCCATGATGCCAATCAATAAGCCGTTTTTTTAGCCAAACTGAAGGTTATTTGAGTCGAGCAGCCATCAATTCCTGCTGGCCTTGCATTTTTGCAATGGATAATGCATTGGTTTTTCCCACTTGGCTTCCATCCAAAGCATCTAAAGTTGTCAGTAAAATGACCACAAGCATGCCCACTATCATGACTTGTTCAAATAAACTTAACTTTAGGCGCCGATAGGGTTTTAGATTGTGCCGATCGGGTTGAGAATCCTCTATAGACATACTGCGACGCTCCCATTCTTCAGGTTTTGTTGTTGAACTGAACCCACCTTTATACCAATTATACCGACCCACCTGTCGTTTTTCATAAGCTACATTGGTAAAAATGAAAGGATACTTCCACAAATAAATGAAGGACAAATTCAGAAACTGTATTTTTATTATAGAGGTATTTTGCATGGTTTCTCAAGCCTTCAAATAGAATATTTTTAAAGTTTTCAATTTTAATATTTTTTATGAAAAATCACGACGTTTATGGGGTGAAAAATGGCATTTTGTGGTGGGGAACTCCGGTGAATAACTTGGGTTTTTGAAAAATCCGATTTATACTAAGTTGACGATCAGTGAGGCGGTTTTACCGGGACATATTAAGACTAAAATGCAATCATTATCACTAGGAACATTGGCAATTGATGGAAATTCGCTTTCTCTAGCGTCTTTTTTGCAGGTTTCTCGCTGCGATGCAAAGGTATCACTTCACCCAAAGGCTATGGCTTTCATTGAGCAATCCAGATCCGTTGTCGAAAACATTGTCAATAGCGACAAGCTCGTTTATAGCATTAATACAGGGTTTGGAGCTTTAAGTCGAATTGCAATTCCCAAAGACCAAGTGGAAACGTTGCAGCTTAATTTTGTGCGAAGCCATGCGGCTGGCACCGGTGAACCGCTCTCAAAGGAAGTCACTCGGGGAATGATGTTGCTTCGGGCAAACACCCTGGCAAAAGGCTATTCTGGGGCCCGGCCTGAAGTGATTCAGTTGCTTTTAGAAATGCTGAATCGAGGCGTTCATCCTGTGGTTCCTTGTCAAGGTTCTTTAGGGGCCAGTGGGGACTTGGCTCCCTTAGCGCATTTGGCTTTGGTTCTGATTGGAGAGGGGTATGCAGAGGTCTCGGGAACGGTTTATCCCGGTAAAGAGGCTTTAGAAAAGGTTGGGTTGTCGCCGGTGGTGCTCAAAGCCAAAGAAGGCTTGGCTCTTGTCAATGGAACGCAAATGATGACAGCGATTGCTGCTTTAACCCTGCTTCAGGCTGAAACCCTTTGCAAAGTTTCAGATATTTCAGCATCGATGAGTACTGAAGGCTTTTTGGGAAGTCATCGGCCCTTTATGGATGCTGTGCAACGTGTTCGTCCTCATCCAGGCCAAATTCAGTGCGCTGAAAATTGTCGCCGATTGCTGGAAAACAGTGAAATTGCCCAAAGCCATGCCGGGTGTAAAAAAGTACAAGATCCTTATTCATTTCGGTGTACACCGCAAGTTCATGGGGCCGTTCGGGATACGCTGCGGTTTGTTCGTGAGGTTGTTGAGCGTGAGTTGAATGCCGCCACGGATAACCCTTTAATATTTCCAGAAACAGGGGAAGCGGTTTCTCAAGGGAATTTCCACGGAGAACCTATTGCGTTTGCCATGGATTATCTGGCGATTGCCATGGCAGAGCTTGGTAATATTTCAGAGCGTCGGATTGATAAGCTTAACGATCCCCATTTTAGTGAACTTCCGGCATTTTTAACCCAAGGGCCTGAGGGGTTAAATTCAGGCACCATGATTGCTCACTATACAGCGGCCTCGTTGGTTTCAGAAAACAAAGTACTGGCACACCCTGCCAGTATTGATTCTATCCCTAGCTCCAATAATAAAGAGGATCATGTGAGCATGGGGAGTATTGCAGCCCGAAAAGCGGCAAAAATCGTCGATCATGTGCGTTATATTATAGCAACAGAGCTGTTTTGTGCTACCCAGTCTTTGCGGTTTCGGTTGCCGTTAAAGCCTGGTGATGGAGTTCAATCGGCGTTTCAATTTCTTTCAGAGCGTATTGCGCCCATTGTCCATGATCGGGTGTTTTCAGCTGAGATTGCAGAAGTGGCTACATGGGTTTATGATGGCGACATCTTAAAGGCAGTAGAATCAGCAATTGGAGGACTTCAATAATGCGCCCACTCACCTTATATCAAGGCGCACCAACGGGGACGACGCTTCATTGTAAATCCTGGTTGATTGAAGCGCCTTATCGGATGTTGTTAAACAATTTGGCGCCCGATGTTGCTGAAAATCCAGAAGAACTGGTTGTGTATGGTGGTACGGGTAAGGCGGCCCGAAATCCGGCTGCCCTTGAAAAGATTTTAGAAACCTTAAAAACCTTAAATCTGGATGAAACCCTCATTGTCCAATCGGGTAAACCTGTGGGGGTTCTAAAATCGCACCCCGATGCCCCAAGGGTGTTGATTGCAAACTCGTTATTGGTGCCAGCGTGGGCAACTTGGGAACATTTTCGAGAATATGAAAAGATGGGCCTGACCATGTATGGTCAAATGACAGCAGGAAGCTGGATCTATATTGGCACCCAAGGGATTTTGCAGGGAACCTATTTAACTTTCTTTGAAGCGGCGCAAAAATATTACAACAGCGATCTCTCCGGTAAATTTGTGCTTTCAGCCGGTCTTGGGGGGATGGGTGGGGCTCAGCCTTTGGCCGTGAAGATGAACCAAGGTATCTTTTTAGGCGTTGAAGTGGATCGTACTCGTATTGAAAAGCGACTTAAAACCGGTTATGTGGATTGTATGGTGGAATCCCTAGAAGAGGCACTGGTTAAAGTTCAGTCCCATCTGGATTCTAAAGAACCCATTTCAATTGCGCTTTTGGGAAATGCAGCAACCGTTTATCAAGAATTGGTTAAAAAGCGGTTTTTCCCCGATATGGTGACAGATCAAACGGCTGCTCATGACGCGCTGGTGGGGTATATTCCTGAGAACTATTCCGTTGAAGCCGCAGTCCAACTTCGGCAAGAAAACCCGGAAGCGTATATTCAGCTTTCAATGACATCCATGGCCCGTCAAGTGGAAGCCATGCTGGCTTTTCAAGAAAATGGGGCCATTGTTTTTGATTATGGAAACAATATTCGGGGACAGGCTCAAAAAATGGGGGTCACCGATGCGTTTAAAATCCCTGGGTTTATTCCTGAATTTATTCGTCCCCTATTCTGCCTTGGGCAGGGGCCATTTCGCTGGGTTGCCCTTTCTGGCGATCCAGAAGATATTTATGTAACGGATCAAGCCTTAATGGAGGCCTTTCCAGAGAAAAAAGACATGATTACCTGGCTTCAGTTGGCCCAAAAACATGTGCAGTTTCAGGGGCTGCCAGCCCGTATTTGTTGGCTGGGGTATGGTGAAAGAGCAAAAGCAGGGAAGATTTTTAACGATCTGGTGGCCCAGGGAAAAGTGAAAGCCCCTATTGTGATTGGTCGAGATCATTTGGATTGTGGTAGCGTGGCTTCGCCTTATCGTGAAACCGAAGGCATGAAAGACGGTAGTGACGCCATTGCGGATTGGCCTATTTTAAATGCCTTAATTAATGCGGTGAATGGGGCAACGTGGATATCAGTGCATCATGGCGGCGGTGTGGGGATTGGTAATTCGCTGCATGCGGGAATGGTGATTGTGGCAGATGGGACGCCTGAAGCAGAAAAACGCTTGGAGCGGGTGTTAACCTCTGATCCCGGCATGGGGGTGCTACGCCATGTGGATGCTGGCTATGATGAAGCCATTGATGTTGCCAAAAAAAGTGGGCTTCAGATCCCATTTTTGCAATGACAGACGAATCCAAAATTATTTTTACCCATTTATCGGAGCTGGTCACGGTTGATCCAGCGAGGATGTCTTCGGAAAACCCATTAGGCGTAATACCCGATGGGGCTATTGGGATTAACGGCACCACCATTGGGTGGGTTGGAACGACCCGTGAAATTCCTGATGAGTGGGAGGAGGCCCAATGGATTGATCAATCCGGTTTAATCGCACTGCCAGGCTTGATTGATTCCCATACCCACCCGGTTTTTGCAGGACAACGGGCAGATGAATTTGAGGCCCGTCTGCAAGGAAAAACGTATTTGGAAATTGCCCAAGGCGGTGGCGGTATTTTAAAAACGGTTTCTGCGACCCGCTCTGTTTCATTTGATGACTTGTTTTTGCTGGCAGAAAGCAGGATTTTAGAATCCATGCGATTTGGTGTGACCACGATGGAGGCTAAAAGTGGTTATGGCCTGACTACGGCCAGTGAAATCAAAAGTCTGGAGGTCCTTAAAGCCCTCAATGAAGATCTGCCAGTGGATATTTTACCCACCTTTATGGGAGCCCACGATATTCCGCCTGAGTATAAAGGTAAAACAGAGGATTATGTTGACTTGGTCTGTAATGAGATGATCCCAGCGGTTGCAGAATCTGGATTGGCCCAGTTCTGTGATGTCTTTTGTGAGCAAGGATATTTCTCTGTGGCACAAAGTCGTCGCATTCTGGAAACGGGGCTCAAATACGGATTGTCTCCCCGGATTCATGCTGAAGAGTTCAGTGATTTGGAGGGAGCCATTATGGCCGTTGAATTGGGGGCTTATTCGGCGGATCACCTTTTGCATCTCTCTGATAAAGGGGTTCATCTGTTGGCAGAAAGTGATACGGTGGCCACCCTTTTACCGGGAACGGCGTTTTATCTGAGATTGAAGGATTATGCACCCGCCAGAAAACTCCTTGATGCGGGGGCAACTGTTGCCTTGGCCACTGATTTTAATCCTGGATCGTGTATGTCTCAAAATATTCAACTCATGATGACGTTGGGGTGCCTTCAGATGGGGATGTTGCCTCATGAAGCGATTCGGGCGGTTACTTTAAATGCCGCAAAAGCCCTGGGAAAATCTCATGATAGAGGCTCCCTAACAGTGGGCAAACGAGCGGATATTGCACTTTTTAGCTTATCTACTTACCACGAACTGCTTTATCACTTGGGGATGAACTTCTTATCGCAGCTTTGGATTGAAGGGGAACCGGTTTTAATTTCTGAAACAGAAATGCAGTTAGAGCAAACCTCTTTAAATTAAGTTTAAGAGCAAGAAGCGATGGATTCTAAAGCCTTGCATATCTCTTTTGAAAATGCTTCTAACCCGGCGGTAACATTGTATTCTGGCGTATAGTCTAAAACCTTTTGGGCATGGGTGATATCGGCAAGGTGATGCCGGGGAGCGTTGGGTGTGATGTTTTCAAGAATCTCATAAGGCGTATCCGTCCTACCTAAAAACTCTTGTAAATAGGTGACGACACCTTGAAGGGTGATTCGATGGCCACTGGCAATATTGAAAATAGAACTTTCCATGTTTGGGGCCTGAATGGTTTTCTCTAGGGCTTGTAAAACATCAGGGCCGTATGTAAAATCTCGCATCTGATTTCCATCTTCGTGGATTGGGACCGGTGTCCCCTCCAAAAGATGTTTGCAATACACTGCAAGGGGATGTTGAGTGTCCAAGAAGGATGGGGATGCCCAATAAGGTTGGAAAAGACGGAGGATAATGACGGGGCACGGAAGGGTGGTTTCAGCCTGCAACCATAAATTTTCACAGAGGCGCAAGGATTCACCGATTTCTGTTTTGGCATGCGATTCACTGGATTCTGCGATAGGTATGGGCATCAGCATTTCACCACAAATGGGGCAGAGAACCTCCCAACGTTTGGCATTTAATTGGGGTAGTGGTCGGCGAGGGTCTATGATGGGGCCACAATCGCCACAAACAAAATCCCCTTCCTCATAAACGGCATCTGATGACAAGACAATGATCTTTTGCAGGGGATGCTTTTTCTGAGAAAGGTTTTGGAGCCATTCTGGGGTGGTGTCTGGTGTCTCCTTTAAGTCTGAGGGTGAAAAAATAATGACTTTGGCCTCAAACAGATCCGTTGAGAGGGGGTATCCTTCTTCAAGGAGGGCTTGTTGAAGATAGTCCTGGAGGGGATTGGCTTTTCCTGCAAAGTAAAGCATAAAGGCACCCTTTTTTCTTCGATTCCATCAAAACTCTAGCCCAAACACTGCTGTCTGACCAGATGCTTTAGGAATGGTAAAATAGCTAAGATTGACGATAACGGTATAGCATAAACCACTTAAGATGGGTTTGAACAAGTTGAATAAACAGAGACATTCTTTCTCTGGGGCCGCTGAACAGCCGCCTTTTTAACAAGCCCTCTGTTATTCCGAAGGAAAAGAGGCTTTTCATCCATAACATGGCAAATTTAGCGTTAATCTGAGGAAAGCCGGTTGTTTCCAAATATAAAGAGGTTTGCGTTTGAGCCGCTTGTTGTATCCACTTCCAAAGATAATCCGGTTGGATATGATGATCAAGTGACGTGTTAAGCGAATGAATAGGGCTTTTTGATAGATGCAAAACGTTTTCGATAGCGTGGTTGCGATGGACCAGATCGGAATGGTTTCTGGAGTCGGCTTCTGCCCAGTGAATATCCTGCCAAAGATACCGACGTGGGAACCTATAAAATCCAGGCATCGTTTGTGCGTCAGAGAATCGTAAGGCAAGTTCGGATTGAACCTCCGGGGTCACCTGGTCCCCTGGCGCCAAAAATAAAATCCAGGTGCTTGTGCTGGATAACGCGCTGCGATATCGCAGCAGTTCTTCTGAAAGCCCGATGAAGGGAAAATGGACAATCGGCAGTGAAATTGTTTGGGTCATTTCAGCGAAATCTATGGAAACGCCCTTGCTATCGGCAATAAAAACCTCACTCGCCCAGCTTAAGGTTTTTAGAGAGGCTTCAAGCGCTTCAACATCTTCCTGATCTTGTAATAAAATCACCACGGTGATGGGTAACTTTTCAACCAAAGACTTATTCTCCTTGGGCTTGGTCGGACATGTGAACTCGAATGTCAAGTTGGTGATAGTTGCAAAAATCCTTGTCCATAGGCCGTTCCCTCCTATGGGCACCTCCCTGATTTTTTTAAAGGGTGAAGCTTCAATAGAAAAATAGGGGCGGTGCAGGGCAGGATACAGGTCCTGCGTAACCAACTTGGTCGAAGCAATAACTCACCATTTGAGTATGAGAATTTATCTTATTATAAGGGACTCAAAAAGCGGGGTCTGCTATTTAGGAAACTTCGTTAATATATAAGGGTTTATTTTCGGGGGCAGATTCGTGGATGTAGTGCAGCAAAACAATTTCAGTGCATTGTTCCTTAGCGAGATTAATCACCACCCGGTCCATCAATCGGTGGATGAGATAAATCCCCCGCCCGTGGGTATCCATCAGGGAGTTTCCAGAGATATTCCGTTCAAGCCAGTACAATACTTCATCTGCGGTGATACTACCGCCCTGATCCTTAATGGAAATGCCAATTTTTTCTTCATCGTAGCCGTAAGTAATCATCACTTTTTCATGGTCGTCTAAGGTTTCAATCACTTCGCCTTTGTTGTAGCGAAATGTGCCATCGAGGTTTTTAGCGGCATGATAAACCGCGTTGGTAATAGCTTCTACCATCACAATGGCGAGGGCATCCACATCAGGGAGATTGAAATGGTCAAAAAATATCTTGAGTTCATGTTGGGCAGTCATAATATCATTGCTACAACTGAGAACAATTTCTTTAAAAGTGCCTGCGTTCTCAATATATTTTTCAAGCCCAAATGCTTTACCAGGGGTTAATAAATTGTCTACCACCACCGAAAGTTCTGCAAAATTAAACGGGGCTGTTTTGGTGATGATGTTGTATACTTTTTCTTCTTTTGCCATTTGGATGTAAGCATCAAGATCATAAGCCGTGATCAAGGCTTTTTTAATGTCTGGTTTGGACTTTACAGCTTCTTTGAGGATAAAAAATCCATCTTTATCCGGCAAGTTGATATCGCTAATGACCAGGTCATAGGGCTTTTCTTCCAGTTTTAAAACCGCCGCTTCTGCAGTAGAAGCTTCATCTACAATCAGGCTGTAGGGCGCTTGATGATAATACGTTAAATACTCTTTCAAGCTATCCCGGATGGTGCTGTCATCATCAACCACTAAAACTTGGTAAGGGGTGAAATTTTCTTCTAAAGCTTCGCTCACAATTGTATCCCAATAAACAACTTGGATAATATCTTAGCTCTCTGGCAAAATGGGGAACATCATTTTAAAACACGCCCCTACCTGAGGTTTATTATAAACTGAAAATGAACCGCCGTGTTGTTGAATAATCTGTTGACTGATACTCAGTCCCAGTCCACTACCGGTTCTGGGTTTAGTGGTTAGGAACGGCGAGAAAATTTTATCAATCAATTCTTCTGGGATACCAGGGCCATTGTCTGAAAACTCGATACCAACAGAGTCCTCTTCTTTAACTTCCTGAATCCACACTTCCCCTTTTCCATTGGTGGCCTCATGGGCATTTTTGAGGAGGTTATATAAAATTTGTTCAACTTTACTCGCATCGCATAAGACCGTAGGGGATTTTTTGAGCCATTTTTTATGGAGTGACATCTCTCTAAAGATAGGGTGAAATTCAAAATTACTCATGGTGGATTGGATCAATTTATTGAATTGGTAAGGATTTAAGTTCAGGTTGCTGGGTTTACTGTAGGACAATAGTTCTTGTCGAAGGGCCGAAGCCCGATTGGTGGACTCTGTGATTTTGCACAGTTCTAGTTCAAGCTTATTCAGAATGGTGAGTATGGAAGACAAGTTTGCCATATCTTCGGGCAGCAAGCGCCGTAGTTTTTTGAGGGAAAGTGCGGTTAATTGAAGCCCCATCGAAATACCGGCTAAGGGGTTATTCAATTCATGCGCCATTTCCACCATCATTTTTCCCAGGTTGGCCAATTGGCGTTGATGAATAAGGTCTTGTTGCATGCCTACCAAGTCAATCTCAAGGGAGGCTGAGGGCATCATGCGGAGCAAGTATTTAGGTTGGGTGTCGTTATCGATGGAAAGGGTTTGTGGCATGATGGCAAAACCTTGATCATCAGCCAAATAATAGAATGTTTTATCCTCTAAGATAGAGTTCCTAAATTCAGGCCACGCTTCGATTGGGCAAATGCGTTCTCCAATATTAACGGCAGCTCCTAAAAAATCCATGGCAAGCTTGTTTGCCCACAGCAATAAACCATCCTCGTCTATGATAAAAACGCCTAACGGTGTTTTTTCAAACAGGGTCTGGTCACGTGTGGTTTCATTTTCAGACAGTTTAGGGGGCATCTTTTTCCTCTATCATAGGAAGCACGGCTCTAAAGGACTTATCGGGAGATTTGACGGACTTGCCAAAAATAAGATACATGGGGGTATATTCTTGTTGTTTTGACGCACCAATATCCAACGTTGTTTTGGGGATACAGAGTAGCGTAGAGTCTTCTGCTTGAGAAAGTGATTGAAACAGTGCCAAGTAGATCCGATCATAAACGCCCACAATTTGGATGTCCATTACAGGAAGGCCAGCTTTTTGGGCCAACGCCTCCCGAAAGTCCTGACGAAGTTCTGTTGAGAAGCGGTGGGGTGGAATGGGCTTACGTTGGATGGGCAGGGGTTTCTTTTGCAGCATAAATCGAAGCGAATTTGTTTTAAGAGTGGGGAGACGATAGGTTAAGGGCTTTTTAAATTTTTCGAGCATTAAAGGGCTGCAATAGTTAGGTTTTGCCATTTTAAGTTGTGCTGCATTAACGCCATGAATTGCAAATGATGGAAATGCCATGCTGTTTTGCAAATGCTTCGCCAGAACACGTTCAGGCAATATTTTAATTTGATGGACATTAGTAGGCGTAAGGTGTAGGGGAGGGATGTTAACAACCGTGGGGATGGAAAGCAACGCATTTTGTCCTAAAACAGGGGGATTAAAAACCATCTCCAGGCAATTAATTTGAGGTGTAACATTGAGGGAAATGGTCTGTGTTGGCAGATTATTCTGAAAGAGGATCCCACCATAACTTTCTGGACGTACCCATAAGTTAAGACCGATACTTATTGTTCCCAAGTCAGTATTCCAAGCACCACAGTCAACACCTTTAAAGTGCAACCGAATGGTGTCTTTTATCTCATCAATTAATTTGCGGTCTCTTTGATCCCAGCTTCCTGACATAAGGCGGTTAATGCTTTCTCTACTCGTGTTAAGGGCTCTAAAATATCGGTGACTTTTCCGGTTTCGTAAAGCAAACTATAGGTGGGTGAGTTTACAAAGTCATCGGGAGAGGTTTGGGATTTATCGGGGAGTCCCTTGTTCTCAGAAGGGTCAAAGGCTTCCGTACTCAGTTGGATCCGAATGGGGCTACTTTCAGCAGTCAGTTGAATGAGGTATTCGGAGGGCGATAACTTTTCAACTTTCCCGGGTGTTTTTAAGGGAGCTGACTTGGTCTCTGTCAGTCGGATCACATCATAGTCTTTAATGGCCAAATCTTTTGAAAGAAAACAATCATCATTTACCACCAAAAGCTGGGGCTTTGTCTCAAGACTTTTGAGAAGCGTCTCTAATATGACTTCTGTTTTAATATATCGGGTTAAAACCGAGCCATACAAAATTTGTTGTATTTTCGTGGGTTGAATCGGTTCTGTATATCGAAACTCCACGGGAAGACCTCGACCATTAATGACCATTAAGCCACCAATAAAGACGTTTGTAGCAGGTGTGGCAATCAGGAGGTATCCGAGCCGTGTATCCTGTGACTTCATTGATTTAATGCACTCCGTAATCGGAGGATTGCCTGAGCGTGTAACTGGCAGACACGAGATTCTGAAACGCTAATGACTTCTCCAATTTCTTTTAATGTCATGTTTTCATGGTAATAAAGTGCAATTAAAAGTTTTTCGCGTTCTGGGAGCTTACCAAGGGCTTCAGCTAAGCGTTTTCTAAGTTCACCAATTTCGAGTTCACCCTGTGGATCTGGGCTATTTTTATCTTCTACCAAATCCATTAAGGAGGTATTGCTGGATTCATCTCCTCGGCTTTCGTCTAGAGAAATCATTAAATTGCTGCTTTCAGCCAGAATGATTTTTAATTTATTTTTGGTAACCCCCATCTCTTCAGCCAACTCGTCTTCAGTTGCTGTTCTGCCTAATTTCTCTTCCAGCCGAGCCATGGCCTCAGAAACTTCTTTGGAGCGTTTTCGCACACCACGGGGAACCCAATCCTGAAAACGGAGCTGATCAATAATGGAACCCCGGATCCGAGTAACCGCATAGGTTTCAAACTTTAAACCCCGTGAAACGTCGTACCGCTCTACAGCTTCCATTAGCCCCATGGTGCCATAACTAATCAAATCCTCTTGCGCAATACTTACGGGTAGTGAGATTGGGAGACGGCTTACGACATAACGAACAAGATGCAAATAGCGCAGGATTAATTTTTCTCTCAGTTGCGGGTTCCCTGGCTGTGTTTTGTATTGGTGCCATAGTTGAATAACCTCCGCATCATCTGAGGGAGACCTTTGAGGGGTTTTTCGGGGGATGGAGCGAAACGCCTCTGACATTTACAAACCTTTACAACTTTGTTGTTCAAGAGGGTTGGTTATAATACAGTAACTCTAACTGAATCCACAGAAGTTTGACTTCCCATAGGCAATGGATTTTTAAAAAAGAGGTTCTCAATGCCGATTACACAAAAACCGGTTGAACCCTCACAAGTACCGGATATACAGCAACCTTCTCAGTTTGATATTGAGTGGAACCAAAGCTTTTCAACAAAAACACTTTTGTTTTATATTTACCCGCTTCTCTCAAAATGGCTTAAAGCTTTTAAAACGCCGTCAGTACTTGTTATTTCTGAAGCGCCAGTAGAGCTTAGCCTCTGGGAAAAACGACTTAAAGCCAGTTCCATTAAATGGATGATCTTGGCAGACGCGCTTGCTTCTGCTAAAGTGTCAAAAGAAGATTGGGATTTGATAATTGTGTTGAAAAGAAATTTCGAGAAACATCAGGTTACCCAAATTGCTCCTTTGTTAAAAAAGGGAGGTGCCTGGATTTCACTTACCCAGAACCTCTTT
>JANWIO010000073.1 GCA_025449835.1 Vampirovibrionales bacterium | reverse complement strand
GGGTGTTAGTGGGAAGTTTTGCCCAATACGGTGATCCGTCACCCGATCTTGCGGATAGTTATATGTACGAATACGTTCACTGCGGTCACCCGTACCAACCTGTGAACGGCGGAGATCGGTAATCTCCTTGGTTTGGCGTTGAAGCTCTAAATCATAGAGTTTGGCCTTTAAAATCTGCATGGCCCGCTCCCGGTTCTGAAGCTGGCTACGTTCTTCGGTACAATGCACCTGAATCCCCGACGGCTTGTGAAAAACCCGCACGGCGGTTTCCACTTTATTCACGTTTTGCCCACCGGCCCCACCACTTCGGATTGTTTGAATTTCAATATCACCAGAATTAATTTCAATTTCAATATCTTCCACTTCAGGCATAACCGCCACCGTGGCAGTACTGGTGTGAACTCGGCCTTGCGACTCAGTAACCGGCACCCGCTGCACCCGATGGACACCCGACTCATATTTTAGACGACTATAAACATTGGTCCCTTTGATGGCAATAATAACCTCACTAAGCCCACCCAGCTCCGATTCGGACATGCTGATAACCTCAGTTTTCCAGCCAATCTCAGAAGCAAAGCGCATATACATCCGCATCAAGTCTGCTGCAAAAATATTGGCCTCATCCCCACCGGCACTCCCTCGGATTTCAAGCATAATATCCATTTCGTCCATGGGATCTTTGGGTAACAACAAGAGCCGCATTTCTTCGATTAAAGACGCCGTACGAGCCTCCAGTCGAGCAACCTCTGACTGAAGGAACTGCCGCATCTCATCATCTTCTTCCCCATGAAGTAGCTCTTTGGAGTCTGATAAATCAGCTTGAACCTGCTTCCACTCGTTAAAAACCGTAATGGTTTCTTCCAACGCCGAACGATGCTTGGAAATCTCTCGTAATTTATTGGGATTGGACAAGACTTCAGGCTTTGAGAGTTCATCTCCTAAGGCATTATAGGTCTTTTCAACCTCTTCCATTTTTTCAATTAATTGTTTCATTGATCTCTAAAAGCCTGTTTTAAAAAGGACTTATGATTATTTTAACCCGTGCCCAAAGGAAATGGTAACGATGATTCAACGTTATCCGATCAAAATGCTCGACGTGATGCACTCTGCAACAGATTGATTGAGGCCCTAAGCTTCAGGTTGCTCTGGGGCTTCGATGCTCGCTTCAGGTTGCGCTTCTGCACTTGCTTCGGGAGCGGGTTCAGCTTGTGCTTCCGAGATTGCTTGTGCTTCAGCCGCAGCCTTTGCATGAGCTTCTGCTTCAGCTTTGGCTTGTGCTTCTGCTGCTGCTTTAGCCGCTGCTTCTGCCTTCGCAGCTTTCGCTTCAGCAGCTTCTTTGGCTTGTGCTTCCGCTTTTGCTTGGGCTTCTTCTACAGCTTTTACTTTATTCGATCTACGAATCTCTTCAGCTTGGGTATACCGTTTTTTGAATTTCTCAACCCGACCTTCGGTATCTATAATTTTTTGCGTTCCAGTAAAGAAGGGGTGGCACGCACTGCAAATATCCATTTTAATAACGGCGCTGGTAGAGCCTGTTAATATAACGTTTCCACAGACACATGTTGCTTCAATTTGATGATATTCAGGGTGAATCGCGGCTTTCATAATTTGTAGCGAGTCCTCTTTAGCTATTGTCCCTAAGTGTGGCTTATTCTATCTTCATCATAATATTAAATCAAGTCTCAGCCTTTTTAGAATCCCAATGGCGTAACAGACGCCACGCATGGGATAAACTTGTTTTATCAGCCTACTCCTTTTATCTTTAAGGAGAGATCGTCCTCACCCATTTTATTGAAAATACGTCAAGAATTGAAGCAAAAACCAAGCCCATGCCTTACTTAACCCAAAAAGTTGCTTTTTCTGCCAGTCATTTTTACTGGAATCCTCGCTTTTCCGATGACGAAAATCAACGTATCTTTGGGGCGTGTGCCAACACCCAAGGACATGGCCATAATTATCAGGTTGAAGTGTGTTTACAGGGGAAGATTGATCCAAAAACCGGTATGGTCATTAATTTTTTTGATCTAGAACCTATTCTGGCTCAGGTTATTCTCAAGCCCCTGGATCATCAAAATCTGAATACCCAGGTGCCTTATTTTCAAAATAAAATTCCAACGCTGGAAAACATTGCGTGTTACATTTGGGAGCACTTATCTCCCCCCATTCGCCAGGCCGGTATAAAACTACACCGGATTAAAGTGATTGAAAATCCCAGTTTATACGTAGAATATGACGGAAAGGCCGATTTACCATGCTGACCCTCACCAAACGATACCCCTTTTCTGCCGCCCATCGGCTTTGGAATGACGCCCTTTCACCAGAAGAAAACCAAAAACTTTACGGCCCCTGTATCAATATTCATGGCCATAATTACACCGTAGAAGTGACCGTTGCCGGTAAGCCGTCTCCTGAAACGGGCATGATTATAGATATCGTTGCATTAGATGCCCTCGTTAAACGGTGTATATTAAGTGCCGTTGATCATCGCTACCTGGATGTGGATGTTCCTTTTCTTCAGGGAAAGCTTTCAACGGTGGAAAATGTGGCTCAAGCCTTTTATCAACGTTTGGTCGCTGAAATTCCACCCGCCGTAAAGTTGTATCGGGTTCGGGTGTTTGAATCGGAGCAAAACTGGGCTGAAGTGAGCCAGGAGGAGAATTTGCAACATGCGTAAGTCGTTAGAGAATCAAGTGGCGATTTTAACGGGCGCAACCGAAGGCATTGGCTTGGAAATTGCCCATATGCTGGCCGAAGAAAACGTAAAACTGATGCTCAATGCCCGCACCCTCTCGAATCTTCAAAAGGTTAAAAAAGAACTTGAAGAACGCCATGGCGCGGAGACCCAGGTTGAAATCTTTCCGGGAAATGTGGCAGACCCACTGGCCGTTGAGGATCTGGTAAAAACAACCCTTCAACGCTACGGCAAAATCGATATTCTCATCAACAATGCCGGAGTTTGCTCAAAATTCGCACTGTTTCAAGAATTTAGCCTTCAAGAGATTAACGACACCTTGGATATCAACCTTAAAGGCCCCATTTACACCATGCGAGCTGTCATTCCCCAGATGGTCCATCAGGGCGGAGGGACCATCGTCAATATTAACTCCATTGCAGGAAAAGTGTCTTATCCCTACACCAGCGTTTATTGCGCTTCAAAATATGGCCTTACCGCCCTTACCGAAAGTATTTCCATGGAACAACATCAAAACAACATTAAAATCATTGGCATTTATCCCGGCAATGTGAATACACCCATGTGGAAAAAAATTGAACCCCACGTGGTGCAAAACCCAGACCGAATGTTAGACGCCAAAGATGTGTCAGAAGCAGTACGATATGCCCTGTATCAGCCCCAAAAGGTTTTGGTGAAAGATTTAACCGTGATGCCCTTAAACCCACCAGAGCATTAATCAAAAGCTCTTCTAAATAAAACAATTTATATAAATTCATATCTTCTTTTGATTCAGCGTCATGTTTTGTATAATCCCTCCTGTTACTGAGATAGAAAGAGGCGGGGAGTGCAGACCATTTCTTTTCATGCCAATCAAGTTTTCACGCGTCCCGTTTGTTTTGGGGCCCAATTACCGCCCCCCACCAAAAACGCTTTGTTGGCGCTTCGGAAACAACTGATTGATGTGGTTGATGAAACCACGGCCTACAACGCAGACACGTATCAACAGCGAAAATCTATTAGTCCACTGACAGGCCATTGTGGTGCCATTGCCCAATTGCTCCAAAAGCGTTATGGGGGAACCATTTTAAAGAGCATCATTACCTTTAAACTCAACGGTAAACCTAAAAGAGAAACCCATCTGTGGAACCGGCTGAAAATTCGCCAAGGGAATCGGGTTGTTGAGCAGCAGGTGGATCTTGTGAGCTGTCAGTATGGTGGGGACGGGTTTTACCCGTTAACAGATCCCAAAGGAAGAATAAAGCATCAGGTTCAAGGCAAGGGCGTTTGCTTGGAATTTCAACACTCCCAATTTAAAAACGAGCGAAACCGCATTACCCCCTTACCCCATGCCGTCGAACTGGAAACTCGGCTTCAAAAACAAAGCAGGGAAACCCCATGAAACTTGTCGGTTTTCCAGCCAATTCCTTCCCAAGAACTCGCTTTCCAGCCACTTCTATTTCCTTTCAAGGAAGTCGGCCAAAAAAGATTCAGCCCCACGAGGTCACCCTTCGGTTTGAGACGACCAACGTCTCTCCGGCTGAGCAACAGGTGATTCAAGAAAAGCTCCCGCTTTTTCTTCCTCAAGCGGGTTTGGCCCGAACAAAAGCCCTTAAAAACAAATTTTTAAATCTCAGCCCGTTTTCAAAACGTCAATTCGCCTCATTGGTTGAACTCACCAATGGGATTACCGCCATTGGAACCAATTTTGAAGTTTCCCAAGAAGAGCAAGTCTGCGGTGAACGGGCCGCTGTCACCATGGCCCTTCAAAAAGCGGTGGATAAACTCCCATACACCCAGCTCCAAAAAATGTCTGAGTCAGAGCGAAGCGCCTTTTTAGAGGGCCTCAAAGTCAAGCGACTCATCATGGCCAGCAGCAAACCTTTTGAAGCTGAAATCGAAACCGGCCGCCCCTGCGGCGATTGCATCAGTTGGATGGCAGCCAACACCCTTTTTACGCCGCAAACCCAAAGCATGGTGCTGTATCAAAATCCAGAATCTACGGCTGGTCCCAAATACACCTTTCGAGTCCGAACGGTGCAGGATTTTTGGCCTGGTTTTAAAACTGCCTCTATCGGCTCATCCTCTATCAGTAAACTGCCCATGACGTTTTCGCCTGAAGCCAAAATCAGCTTAGCAACCATGGGCATCTCGCCGAGCAAAGTTAGCAGGGTGATCCAGCAGGCCATGGCAACCCTGCAATCGCACTATTTAAAAGCCAAAATCACTGAGAAAACGGTGAATCTGGCCACAGCCCTTTTTACTGTTTCCCAACCCGGCAGATCTGCCACAGCATTAAAAACCATCAGCGCCCAGCAAATTCAGTGGGCCTCCCGTTGGCCCCAAGAAGCCGATCTGCAAGCTGTGGCGCAAGGCCTCCAATCCCTCAACAATGCCACTGTAAAAGGGCTTGTGGTTTGTTATTATGGTGATAACCCCATGCCAGCATCGCCCAAAAGCATTGCCAAAATCGCTCAAAAATTGGGCGGAGCAAATCTCATCGCCGTGATTGAAGATGGCGCTTTAACCGTCACCACCTTACAAAACCGCATGCCCTATCTACACAGCTCTGTTAAAGCCTAACGACTAAAGGCCATCTCCAATTTAAGATTATGCTTGAAAGGAATCAATCAAGGCATCCACTTTGTTATCAATAAAGCGTTTATCCGCATGCAAGGCATCGTAACGCTTTTGAGAAAACAGCGGTATACCATACCCAGCGGCATAATCCTTCATTCTTGTCAAAAACTCAGGTCGAAAATTGCGGAGATCCATATCATAGTGCACCTGCGCTGCCTCAAAGCCTTTTGAAGCCAGTCGATAAAAATAAAGCGCTTTTCCCTTATCCCCCATGGCTTCATAAGCCATGCCCAAATACTTGGCAGGAGAGATCACTTCACCAGCCACACCCAATGAGCTTTTAGGATTCGGCTGTATCGCTTTAACAAGGTCTTCCAAATAAGGCTGAGCCAATGACCACTTGGTAATACCAGGGACATTCACCTGTTTGGCTTTTTCATCGCATACATTCAAAAGATCCTGGCAAAGAAGCTTTACCCATTGAGAGCCCCCAGGCTTTTTGAGAAGGGATTGATAGACAGTCAGGGCTTCATCCAATTTACCCGCCTGAACATACAATTTTGCCAACAAATGGCGTCTTTCACTTTGTCCCGTATAGGGCCTATCAGACACAACACCCTTTTCCGCCAAAGTAATGGCTTTTTCCATGTCACCTTGCAACTGTGCAATGGCAATTTCGTGATCCTGATGAGCCTCTGGTAACCCACGCCCTGATTGCTTCAAAATCTGATTGGCTCGTTCAAACGCTTCAACCCCAATTTGTGCAAAGGGAATCTGACTTGTTTTGAGCCTATGCTCAATATCGGGTATCTCAACAATCTGAAGCTCCTCATAATGGTCCTTCCATCGGATGGGAGAGAGGGAATGATTGGACTTAAAATAATCATTGAGTTGCACATCCAACGTATTATGGCCCTTTTTCAAATCATGTTGGGCATTGACGATCCACTGGCAAAAACGACCCAATTCAAAGTAGGTTTCCCATCGATGGGGATCCGCTTCAATAGCCCGTCCAAATGCTTTTAAGGCGTGATCAAACTCAGACCGCTTTAAGTGACGCTGTGTTTTGACCAAGCCTTCCATAAACACAAATCGATTCCGTTCATTTTGCTGAGCCTCTGCCTTATTCACCAAAGAAGAAAGACCCACCGCCCATTTTTCAGGCTGTTTAACGAGGGCAAGGGCAGCAGTAAATTGCTGAAGTGGTGTTTTAGGAGCTGGCTTTTTCAAGGGCTGGCCGCCAAATACATATTTCCCCATGGCCGAGTCTGGTGAAAAAGATGGTACCTCGTTCTTTTCTACCACATCGGCAGTTCCAAACCGGAGTAACATCGTTCCCCGTCGGGACTGTTTTTGAACGTTCGGGGAAGTCCACTGCTTTTGCGATAGACCAGACAAAGGCTGCATATTCTTTTCTCCTCAATTTGACACACAGCGATACTACATCGGTCAAAAAACATCTTCAATCTTTATTAAAACTTGAGGTGCAATCTCTTAACAAAACCTCGCCGTTATTTAAAGCAAAAAAAAATGGGTGAAGGGCGAAGCCCTTTAAAACGAATCAGGAAGAGGTGTTTGAGGGGAGAGAACGGACCCTCATTACAGACAAAACTATCCTTATTGAGCAATACATTTAAACAAACTGCATACTTGGACAGAAATCCGATAAAATAGAGTCACGTTAAAAAATCAATCGCTCAATTATGGGTTTGGGGAAACAAAAATGGGTGAAAACAACGAAGTCATTGTGACTTTAAAGGGGATGAAGTCTCAAGTAAGTTCCTACAGCCGCCAGGGACAAATCCCGGTGGTGGAAATTGACCCAGAACTTCCTTATTTTATCCAACTGATGGATATTGATCCCAAGGCTGAACTTGTCATTGCCCTCCCTGAAAGGCTTAATCGTCAACGGAGCCTGGACTTTCGAGACAAAATATTTCGCACCAATGCCTGCCGAAAGCTTTACCAAAACACCCATAATGCCTATGGTTTAAAGTGGGCCTTTAACGCCCTATCCAACGCCAATACCATTTTCAAAGGAAAGCCTATTGATACCCTACGGAAACCAGCCCACGCCAAAGTAGCCATCATTGTGGGAAATGGCCCCTCAATTGCCAATTTCACAGAGAAACCCGCCAATGCAGAAGTATTTGCCTGCTGGCATGCCGTCTCTAAAATTCAGGCAAACGGTATTTCCCCCGATTATGTGATGCATATTGACGTAGGACAGCCCCAAAACGATTTCATCATCCCTGAACTTCCCCAAGAGACTCCCATCATCGCAACCCCCACGGTGTATCCTTCATTTTTAGAACAATATCCGCAAAATTCTTTATATACTTACATTAGCCAAGAAATCCCCGTTCATTCCTGGTTTGCACAGCAACTGGGCTGCTCCGAACATCGAGCCATTGACGGCACTGTCATATATGGCGCTATTTGTGCAGCAATGTACGCAGGATATCAACATATTGCTCTAATTGGAGTTGATCTCAGTTCTCCCCACAGTAATGAGTACCGAGATCAAAACAAAATTCCTCTTAAAAATAGGTTTGGGGTTGAAATCAACACCATTACCACCTTTATGGTATTTAAAGAATGTCTGGAGAACCTGGCCTCTATGGAAAAAGAGGTACACCTGTATAATCTCAGCAAAACTGGGATAGACTTAGACGGTTTTGCTCCCCTTGAATGGGAGAAATTGGCTTCGTTGTAGCAAAATTGAGAAGCACCGTGTTCTTAAAGATTTTCCCAATAAAGCCGACACACCCCTTGATATCAAGACAGCACTAAAAGGGACCCCTATGCAAAATAATGAATCACAGCTTGCTGAGCCACAACTCAATGACTCCTGGAAACAGTGGATTGCCATCAACTTGATGGTTGGCGAACGACCAGAACATTTGATTCAAATTCTCATGCAAAACGGCTTTCCCCAAGAGGAAGCCATGAAAGAAGTTTCTTTGGCTTCGCAACACCCCTATATTCGAGCAGGGCAGTCTCTAGCACACCAAGTGGAAAAACGAAACTGGGTATTAGACTGATATAGCGTCCTGGAACAATTATCACCTAACTACCACACCCTTGAGCGACGGGAAAAACTCTCACGGGAAGAATTTTTTGAGAATTATTACTGTAAATCACGACCTGTGATTATTACAGGTGCCATGGAAAATTGGAAAGCCATGGCCCTCTGGACCCCTGACTATCTGAAAGAGAAAGCAGGCGACGCCATAGTGGAGGTTCAATTTAATCGAACCGCCGATCAATGGTATGAGATTAACAAAGACACCCATAAGAAGTCGATGCCCTTTGGAGAGTACGTGGATATGGTATTTAATGGGGGCGAAACCAACGATTTTTACATGACCGCGTACAATTCCACACAAAACAGCCAAAGCTTAAAAAAACTGTGGGACGACATTGATGGGCTTCCTGAATACCTGCACAATGATGGAAGCAATCAAGGGTTTTTGTGGTTGGGTCCCAAAGGCACCATTACCCCCCTGCACCACGATTTAACCAATAATTTTATGGCCCAGGTTTCCGGCCGAAAACGGATTCGAATGATCCCGGCCAATCAACTGCCTTACATCTATAATTTTAAGCACTGCTTTTCCCTCATTGATATAGACAACGTGGATTTTCAGCGACATCCGCTCTTTCGGAATGTAAACCCCATTGAGGTCATTCTGGAGCCGGGTGAAATACTCTTTTTACCCGTGGGATGTTGGCATCACGTGATTGGGATGGATATTACCATCACCCTCAGCTTTACCAATTTCCTGGCCTTCAACAATTTTAGTTCCTTCTACAGAACCTACGACACTATTTAGCTTTCCGGTTTGGCTTTTGGTATGCCACCCACCGCAATTGCGAAACAGGCAAGTCCCAACAACGTACCTCTCCTTTTGTTCGAAAAGGGCGAGAATAATCTGGAATCAGGTGCAATCCTTTAAACGCTTTTTCAACATCTGCTTTAGTGTGTGAAACATATCCACAATTCAACCGATGGTGAGGCTTTAGCATCTGAGAGAATCCTGACCACCAGCGCTCCATCTGCAATCCATCGGGATCAAGAATAGATGCTAGCATAATCCCAGCCGGGGTCAAATATCGCTGAAGTTTCTGCATGGTTTGAATAAAAACCGGTGCTGAAAGATGAGACAGCACATGCACAGCATAAATGGCCTTGAGTTTTCCTCTTAAATCCCCCCATTTAGGTGGTAAATCGCCATTTTCAGCAAAATCCCACTGTTTGAGATAAACATTGTCATTCACATTTGCCGCCTTTGCCCGCTGCGTCAGTTTATCCAATGCGGGCTGCGATAAATCAACCCCATACAGAGGGTAATAGCCGTGTTTTCCCAGGGTCACCAAATTATTGCCATTATGGCACCCCAATTCTAAAATCGCCTCACCGGGTTTGACAAAATCAGAGATCACATCAAGCACATGATCATCCGGCTCAATATTGTTCCGTACATCATTTTCATACCATGGACTCGTGGCATAAGAATCCAACGGCCTATTTTTAAACAGATGTTTGTATTGGCCATCGGCATTGCTCCCAAATCGGGGAGCAAATGAAGCAAATCGGAGCGGTGAAACAACGAGATTCATCAAAAACACAGAATCCTAGCATGACAACTCATGGACTTTTAAATAAAACCCCGCCCAAAATTTAGATTGCCCTCATGTTAAGAATCATAAAGCCTTCTGTGGAAGCCAATATCAACGTTTAAATCAAGGGAAGCAATGCGGTAAAAACGCTATCAAGAAGCACCTATATTACGCCTACTCCCAAGCCCAGTGAATAAACTATCAGCAAAGTACCAATCAGTAACCGTACTGTTTGCAAGGTAATTTTCTTGATGAATTGGTAGCCCAGGAGTGGCCCAACTAAAGCAGCAAGACAAGCTGCAACAATCAGATCTATCTTGTTTTGGTGGGCAAGCACCATCAAGCCTTTGGAAAAAAAGGTCATTCCATAAATACTTAAACGGCTCACATCCACAATAACAGAGGAAATGGCAACCGTTCCCAAATAAACTTCTTTTTCCATGCCCATCCCAATCAAAAATGCAGATCGGAGTGCCCCCTGATGCCCTGTGAGCCCACCAAAGAAACCCGATATGGCGCCCCCAAACGGTATGAATCGAGATGAAAAAGAAAGCTCTCGTAACCATGGCGATAGTTCCACGAAGGCAAAAAGCCCCATAAAAACACTAATCACAACTTTTACGGGTGTAACTGAGAAGCGATGGTTCGTCAAAGAATATCGAAAAAGAACGGGTAAATGGGTAAAACCGTTGAGTGCAAAGGCGCCAATAACCGCAAATAGGGCAGCAGGAACCGTAAATCGAAAAACAACATTTAAATTTGCTTTTTTGCCAATAATTAAAGTCTGAAAAATGTTATTTGCAAGGTGAACCACTGCCGTGGCAGCAATAGCAGTATCTACAGGAAAAAAAAGGATAAAAATGGGTAAAAGTAGCGTGCCCAGGCCAAAACCGGTTAAAAATGTTAATGTTGCAATAATCAACGTTGCAACAAAGAGGATGAGACACTCCACGCCAATGTTCTCCTGATGGACTTATTACAGAAAGTCCAAGATAACTGCATATTTGGGTAACTGGTTTATTAAGCAATGACCTGATACAGCTCCATTATTCCATAAATTTTGCTCCTGATAAAAAAACAACCTGTCAAGGAAGCGCTTCAGCTTATGGACGTAACATGTAAAGTTCCGTTAAAAAATTTCTTCTCTGAAGTGGCTTGTATCTACGACTCAAATTTGAACTGTTTCAAAAAACCAACGCAATTTTAATAAAATATTTGTTTTTATATATTTAAGATACTTATTTTAGATAAATTGATAATGGAAAAAATAAAGGAGATCAAGCCGATGCTACCCTTAAGTATAAGCGGAAATATAGCCGGATATGCTAAACCACCCCTAGCAGTTATCCCCCCAAACGCGTCCAGCTTACCTAGCGTTCTAGATCCTTACAGGATACCACAGCCAAATCCACCTCTACCCCTTCCAGGGACTATATCAGGAGGAGACTCAAACGCCCCTGCCGATGGCCCCTTGGCTTAGGAATACATTTTTCAATTTAAAAAGCCTGGGGCGAAAGGATTCGAACCTCTGAATGCCTGGACCAAAACCAGGTGCCTTACCGCTTGGCGACGCCCCAATATGCGTACCCCTGCGGGTAAAATTCTAGCCTGCATTCATGACCTCTGTCAAGACAAATCGGCAAGCGCGACAGATTGAATCCTCTGAATCACCTCTTCTGTGGCTTGAGGCGCCGAAAGTGACGCAGCCGCCTGTTTCATGGCTTCCAAATGACTTTGATCTACCAATAATTCCCGCAGCGTACTCACCAAGCGCTCCTCGGTAAACTCGGCATCTTCAATCATCACTGAGGCACCGGATCGTTGAGAAGCCAAGGCATTTTGGCGTTGATGATCCGCCGCTGCATAGGGGTAAGGTACTAAAATCGTGGGGATATGCCCTCGATACATTTCAGAAAGAGTCATGGACCCCGATCGGCACACTGCCATATTGGCCAAGGCTAAGGTCGAAGCCATATCAGTGATAAAAGGCTGAACCCAGTAGGCAGGATGATTTTGATAGGATTCCGGGCACTGGCCTTTCACTTCCTCATACAATTTTTCACCGGTTTGATGCATCACTTGAAGATTGAGTTCTGAAATTAATTGCGGTAGAGCGTCTAAAACAGCATTATTTAGGGTTCTTGCCCCTTGGGATCCCCCTGTGATGAGCAAAATTGGTTTTTCTAGCGTAAAGGGCAAGTTCAGATTTTTCAAAGCGACTTCTCTCGCAATTTGCCCGATGTCACTTCGCAAAGGATTTCCCGTAACCGTTAAATGGGAAGTTTTAAGCCGTTGACGGGCATCATCAAAGGCACAGGTCATGCGGGCCGCCCAACGCCCCATCACACGATTCACCAACCCAGGATGGGCATCTGGTTCATGAACGACATAAGGAATTTTCAGAGACAAAGCCGCTAATAACACGGGAGCCGTAATATAGCCGCCTGTTCCAAATACCACATGGGGCTTAAATTCCTGCATAATACGCCGGGCGTGGGAGGCCGCGCTTAAGAGTTGAAAAAACCAAGGCACAATAGAGAGATTTTTGCCTCGTGGCATCCCAGAAAACGTAAGGCCTACAAAACGAATACCCAGCTGAGGGATAATGTCGGCCTCTTTTTTGGCCTTATTCCCGATATACAGAATCGACTCAATGGAAGAATCTTTTTGCAGCCCTTCCACCACAGCCAAGGCCGGATACAAATGTCCGCCGGTACCACCCCCTGTGACAATAATCCGTGTCATATCTGGCTAGGGCTATATATCATGCTCACAACAACACGATATCGAGAGATGTTCATCAACATCCCAATCATCATCATGGTGACTAACACCGAGGTACCACCATAGCTAATCAACGGCAGGGTGACCCCCGTGACAGGGAACAATCCGGTGGCCACAAACATATTGATAATAATCTGAGCCCCCAACATCATGGTAATTCCCATGGCCAAAATCTGGCCATACGCACTGCGGCAGGTTTTCGCAATGACATACCCACGGTAGAGCAAGACACAAAAAAGGCCAATCAGCAGAACACAACCAATCAGACCCCATTCTTCCGACCAAACGGAAAAAATAAAGTCGGTGTGTTGAAAAGGCAGATAAAACAGCTTTTGGTGAGACATCCCCAATCCTGTTCCCACCACGCCACCAGAACCAATGGCATAGAGTGATTGAATCAGGTTGTAGCCTGAATCTTGCGCATCTTTCCAAGGGTTCAACCAGCCCTGAATCCGCCGCATCTGGTAAGCGGTATGGGTAATTTTGTGGATGAAATAGGCAATGCCGCCTGTCCCGACAAGCCCAAGCAACCAAATTGGTGCGCCCGCAATCAAAAACAGTCCCCCACTGACGGTTGAAAGAATAATGGTCATGCTCAGGCTGGGCTGCTTTACAATCAGGAACAATGTAATGAAAATAAGTCCATAATTGAGGAAAGAACTAAAATCTAGTTTTGCCTTTTGCCCCAACGCCTGGGCAAGCAAAAGGACCACTGAAATTTTTCCCAATTCTGAGGGCTGGAATTGAAAGCCACCAATTCGGATCCAGCGTTCTGCCCCATAGGCCTGTACCCCATTCAGCATCGTATAGGCAAGCAAGCCAATGACCAAAAACGCCATAATTTTCGTGGCTTTCGACCACTCAAAAAAGGGTATTTTAGACACGCCGTACATCAAGCCAAAACCTAAAACAAAAAAGATAAACTGACGCTGCGCAAAATACAGCGCATTATGGTATTTTTCCAACGCTTCCGTCGCACTGGCAGAAAACACCGTCGTAAGCCCCAATACCGCCAGAGCCACCGTGATATATAAAAGAATTTTATCCACCCGAGCAAAGGCACCATTGAGTTGCGAATCACCGAACTGCGTTTTTTGGGGACGCTGGTGTGAAGAACTTCGTCGGCGAGCCTCTTTTTTTTCGTGCGTTTTAAAGCCTAACACCCTTTTTCCCCTCTATTTATCGTGATGACACAGCCAACAAATTTTGAACAATGGCCTTAAAGGCCTGACCCCGTTCTTCAAAGTTTTTAAACATATCAAAACTAGAACATGCTGGCGAAAACAACACTGGCGTTTCCGGTAATGCCTTTTCAGTGGCCTTAAGCACAGCATCTTCAAGAGAATCCGCAAACGTTATTTCAGAATACCCGCCCGCATTGAGTTCTAAAGCAAAACGATTGGCCGCTTCTCCTAATAGCACCACGTGATGGGCATGGGCTTTCACCGAGGCCACAAACTCTTGTAAATCGGTCTTTTTATCCCGCCCACCCGCAATTAAAACCACTTTTTTGGGATCAAATGCAGACAGTGCCGACAACACCGCATCGGGATTGGTGGCTTTAGAGTCGTTGTAATAGGAAATGCCATGAATGGTTGCAACCGGCTCCAGTCGGTGTTCAACACCTTCAAACGCTGTTGTTGCCTCACCAATCACATTAACCGGTGTGCCGAGTAACCAGCAGGTGCCAGCGGCTGCCAACACATTTTCATGATTATGCGCCCCCACCAATTTTAAATCCTTCACATTCAAAATGGTTTCGGCGGGCTTGCCTTTCAGTTGCAAAATGACGTTCCCTTGAGCATCCAGGGTGATAAAATTGTCTTCCTGTTGAACCGCCTGAGAATTCCGACTAAACCACAAAATTTGGGCTTGCGTCAGGGGAGCCAATTCCCGACAGATGGGATCATCGGCATTCAAGATGGCCCATTCCGGTGAATGCTGATCTTGGAAAAGCGCAAACTTTGCCCGTTTATACGCTTCCACTGACCCGTGCCAATCCAGGTGATCCGGTCGAAAATTGAGGAACAGCGCAATTTTTGTTTTTAACGTGGGCGAATAGGCCAACTGAAAGGAACTGAACTCTGCCACAAAATAATCCACAGGCTGGGTTACCAAACCAATAATGGGGGTTCCAATATTGCCACAGGTGGGCGCTTTTTTGCCATTTGCCTGCAAAATGGCTGAAATAAGGGTTGTGGTGGTGGTTTTACCATTGGTACCGGTAATCCCAATAAACGGCTTATTGGCTTCTCGGTAGGCCAACTCCACCTCACTGATAATGGTTTTACCGCTTAAGGCCAACTCTTTTAAGATTTGCGAACTGGGGGGAATCCCTGGACTCACAATAACGAGATCGCTGTATTCAAAACACCGGGAGGAATGGCCGCCCATTTCCACTTCAACCCCTAGGGCCTGAAGGGATAAGACAGATTCTTTATTGGCAGGTGTTGTGGGGAGGGTTTCACTCAGGAAACATCGGACCCCTTGACCGACCAAATACTGAGCAGAGGCAATGCCGCTTCGGGAAAGCCCCAATATGGTGACCGGTTTATCTGTCCATGAAGTTTTCATCTTAGCCTTTATTGTACAGCAAAACCGCTATCACACTAAACAAAAATTGCGCCATGGTGAATGTTAAAACAATGGTCGGCTCCTTCCAGCCGGATAGTTCAAAGTGATGATGCAGCGGGCTCATCTTAAACAAGCGCTTTCCTTGGGTCAGTTTAAAATAAGTTACTTGTAGCATCACCGAAAGCGCCTCAAACACATACACAATCCCCAACAGCAGCAAAAACAACTCCACTTTACCCAAAACCGCCATGGCCCCCATCACGCCCCCGAGGGCCAAACTACCGGTGTCCCCCATAAACACTTTTGCCGGATATTTATTAAACACCAGAAAGCCCAAACAGCCCCCTGCCAATAAAAGCGAGAGAAACATCAATGAAGGGTTATTGGAGAGCAGAAAAGAGAGTCCAATAAAGGTCATAAATCCCGTGCCAGCAGCCAGACCATCCAGACCATCGGTTAAATTATAGGCATTAGAGGCCCCTGTGATGACCAAAATGGCAAAAATGGGGTAAAACCATCCTAAATCAATTTGGCCAAACCCAAAGAGAGAAAGTGTTGTTTCTTGCTGAAATAATAGATACAGTCCAATGGCTCCCCCCAACACCACTTGAATGGCCAGCTTCGACCATCCTGACAGCCCTTTATTTTTATGTCTCGTAATCTTGAGCCAGTCATCGCTAAACCCCATCCCCCCAAAAATAATCAACACCAGAAGGGTTAAAAATAATGCTGGTGTCATTAAAGCAGGAAGGGCAAAGATCACCCCCAAAAGTGGGAGTAAAACGGTGATGATAATCAGCAGGCCTCCCATGGTTGGCGTGCCTTCTTTTTGATGATGGCTTTGAGGGCCATCTTCTCGAATAAATTGTCCAAAAGACTTTACTTTTAAAAAGTGTATATAACGGGGACCAAATAATAACCACAAAATGGCCGGAATAAAAAGGGGAAAGGGGTTAGGATAAGGCATGATGACTTTGTGCTTTCTTCAGGAGTTCTGGAATTTCTTCAAGGTGAAAGGAGCGAGAAGCCTTCAACAAAATGATAGCATCTCGTGGCCAATGGGTTTGAATCAGCGAAAGCGCCTCTAAGTTATCTCCAATCTGAAACACAGGGATGTTTTCTGGATTGATGGCCTGATACAAGGGAGCTGTTTCATCACCAATAGTGACCACGGCATCTAAACCACTCTGGTCATTCAGCCATTCACCAATTCCCCGATGATATTGCTCGCTGAATTCGCCCAGCTCAGCCATCCCACCTAAAATCGCAACTTTTTTCAGCCCCACAAAGGGACTCATGATAAAGGATTCCAAGGACATCTTCAGGCTCACAGGATTAGCATTGTAGGCATCGTTAATCACCCATAAATTCTCTGCACCTTCCACGGGTAGCTTTTGCCATCGGCCACCACCGGCTTCAAAATGGGCTAACGACTCTCCTAAGTGCTTTAATGAAATACCCAAAGCCTCACATGCTTTAATGCCAGCCAACGCATTCATCACATTATGGCTTCCTGGCAAGCCCAATAAAAAGGTTGTTCCCTCATAATCAAAGGTTAAAGGGCCTTCAGCCGAGGTGTGAATATCATCAATCTCATGAAGTGAAAAAGACTCCAAGCAGCCCTCCCATTGGCGACGAGCCTCTTCAACCAACAACGGATCATCGCCGTTAATAATCCCAAGGCCTTGCTGAACATCCATCCCCTTAAAAATTTCACACTTGGCCTGGGCAATGGCTTCAATTGACCCCAAAAGCCCAATATGCGCTGGCCCCACATTGGTAATAATAGCAATATCCGGCTCTGCATGCAGCGACAACAATTCAATTTGGCCTTTGCCCCGCATGCCCATTTCTAAAATCAGCACTTTGGTTTCAGGTGTGATATTCAAAAGGGTCAAGGCAACCCCAACTTCATTGTTAAAGTTCTTTTCTGACTTTTGAACCCCCTCTCCAAGCACCGTGGAGAGCATGGTAAACAACATTTCCTTTGTTGTTGTCTTCCCTGAACTGCCCGTAATGGCAACAATTCTGGCTTGGGATCGTTTTCTATGAAACTGGGCAAGTTTTAAATAGGTCATTAAGGCATCTTCTACCACAATTAAATTCGGGAATCGTTTCAAATCGGGGAATTGTTCAAGATAAGCCTTCTCAATAAAGGCGCCCTCTGCCCCCAGTTCATAAGCCTTTGCAATATAATCATTGCCATTAAAATTTTGCCCTTTTAGGGGGAGAAAAAAACAACCTCTTGCCAGTGTTCTGGTATCTGTATCAATTGAAACCTCCTCCAATGGGCGATGATGAGAAACAACGTCTCCCCCTGAAACAGATAAAAGCGTTTGCCAACTAAATGTTGCAGCCGATTTCATACAGATTTCTCAGGCAATTCTCGAATACGGGTGCCGTATTCTAAACTTAACCGGATTTCATCGGCACTGACACTGATAGGAAACATCACACCACTTACTTTAGCCTCTTTAAAGCTAGACCCTGCAATTTGTGCCTCACTGAGATCAACCCCTCTTAAATCACTATGCCGAAAGTAGCAATCGCGCATATTGGCAGTGCGCAAGTTAAACTTGCGCAAATCATATCCGCGAAACTGACTACCCGAAAGATCAACAGATCCTTGATAATTTTCAATCACATGATTAAAGTCGTGAGGCCGATCCTCCTGGATCAAAGCCAAAATTTTCGTATCCGCCATCATCCAATCTCCTCTACAAACCAGCGGTAAACCATAACTCCATTATACTCATCAAAGCCTATTTAAGCCCACTTATCGAGAATAAACAAGGCCAATCCCTGAAAAAATCCGGGATGTAAAAAATGGTAAACAGATTTGGTGTTGCAAGGTGACAGAAAATAATTTTGGGATTAAGATGACATTCGTTGTTTTCAAATCAGAGCCAAAAGCGCTCCTAAAAAGGAGATACCGCTGTTGACAATTGAACTGTGGTGTGGCAATTTCTGAGAAGAAAAAACAAATTACGGCAGAGAAAGGATAAAGCGTTAGCGTTTATGGTAAAGATCGTTATTTCAAATCAATCCAGCGAAACGGTAATTAATAACGTTCCAGCAGATGAGATGGCTTTTTGGAACAAAGTGTTGCAAAAACCGCTTTCAAAAGGATCAACGGCTGTCATCGACTTCAAGCCTCATCAGGAATCTGTCGTCACAGCAAACCAATTCACCCCTTAAGTAAGGGGTTTCTATTTTTCAGGAGTTGTTTTATTCTTTGCGCCGAGATTCTCGAAAAAATGCGGCGGCCTGATCTA
The DNA here is from genome assembly GCA_025449835.1 of Vampirovibrionales bacterium. Lineage (GTDB taxonomy): Bacteria > Cyanobacteriota > Vampirovibrionia > Vampirovibrionales > JAGQHJ01 > JANWIO01. The sequence goes on along the minus strand of JANWIO010000073.1, from coordinate 1,816 downwards.
ATTGGTACATTGAAGTGGAAGCACTTTGCTGGTTCACCATGGCCACCGTTTCATTTTGAGTAAATTTCCCTGACGGACTGCTTATCATGGTCATTTCTGACTGAGACAGGCTGTCGTGGGTATATTGCGGCAAGGCAGAATACTTGAATCCTAATTTCATCATCTGTACCTATCTTTACTTGAACTTCAAATAGCGCTTCGGTAACTTTATTCAGCAAATAAACGACGTTTCTGGCCGTTAGCCGGCGCGCCCATCATCATCCCAACAGCTTTAATAATATCGATGACTGCTGGTTGGCTTGCGCTAGCACACTGAGGGTAGCCTGTTGCAGGATTTGATTTTGGGTAAGATTTGCAGTTTCTTGGGCCACATTCACATCACGAATGGTTGAAACCGATGATTGCATGTTGATAGATGCCACCTGTAAATTGCTCACAGCACTGGTCAACTGGTCTTGATAAGAACCAACAGTCGCTCTTCTTGAAGAAACAGCGCTAATAGCAGTATCAATACTGCTTAAAAAGGCAGAAGCATTTGAGTTTGATGCCACTTCATTCCCCGATGTAACCAACCCAAAGTGGGTTGCTGTGGCACTCCCAAAGGCAGAGCCAACATTTATAGTATCGTTGGCCTTAGATCCATTCGGCCCCACCTGAATTCGGAAACTGCTTTGGGCTCCCTGGAGAATATTTTTACCATTAAACTGGGTCGCAGCCACAGCGCGATTAATCTCTGACACTCTGGAATCAATTTCTTGCTTAATGGCAGATCGATCTACCGTACCATTGGTATCATTTGCAGCCTGTACCGTCAGTTCTCGGATTCGCTGTAAATTATCCTGTACGCTGCTCAACGTCCCATCAGCTGTTGAAAGAACATTATTACCATCTTGCGCATTGGAAATGGCCTGGTTAATCCCATTGGATTGCGCCATTAAATTGTTCACAATTTCTAAACCCGCCGGATTATCAGAGGCATGGTTAATCTGATATCCTGTTGACAAGCGTTCCAATGATTTGTTAAGGCTAAATGTGGAATTATATAGCGACATTTGCGCTATCTGAGAAGCGCTATTATCATTAATATAAAGCATCTCTCATCATCCTTAATGCTTATTATCTCTCATGTTGCTCTTAGTTCACCCAAAAGCAGATCTATAAAATCCCAATACCCCATCTCTGTCTGACACAAAACCCTACACGATAACTGCTTTATAGTGTAGTGAGATATTATACAATATGTTTTGGGGCGTTTTTTTTCATCCGCTGAGATTCCATAACGTGTTATCGATCGAAGCTTTGAAAAAATTTGATTTTCACGCAAAACCGATACATTTCGTTACAAAGCCACGACTTCTGCTGCCAGGATTGTACTAACGCTCAGCGCGTTTTCGTTTTTTTAACGGCACCAACCCTTTATCAAGGACTTTTCCCACTCTATCAATCACGTCAAAGGCTAGGCCGTTGAATTTTTCTTGAAAAATCATAAACTGATGCTTCCGAAGCAGCTTTTTTCGAGGATAGGGAGGATGGGTTTTATGATAAATTTTATCGGTCAGCAAGCTGGCACTGCCTGAGATAAAATGATGAATGCCATAAATCGGCGCAGAACGTTCATAATGATGTTCATGCCCGCAAAGATAAATATCCACCTTGTTATCAACCAAGATCGGTTCTAAAATTTGCCTTAATGTACCGGCATTTTCCCCCCGCTTAAAATATTTACCAGAGTTGTAAAGTGGGTAATGCCCCATCACCACTTTGTATTTTGCAATCGAAGCCTGCAACGCTCGATCCAACCAATTTGATTGAGCTT
>JANWIO010000072.1 GCA_025449835.1 Vampirovibrionales bacterium | reverse complement strand
TTCTAGCGAGGCATCCAGATGCCGCCCATCACAACGGAATGGTGTGCGCCGGTACAAGTAGGAATATTGTTGCTAATTCCCATTTTACGGGCATACCCCAGTAATGCAAAGGCAATGGCTTCTTTATACTTGCTATCAATGTCAAAATCTTCATGCCGCTTCAGGCCGATCCCATACTTCCCAAGTTCTGTCTCTAAAAAACGCATCAGGGTGCTGTTTAAAACGCCACCGCCACCCACTACCACTTCCTCAATGGGGATTCTGGGTAGCACAAACCGAGAATAGGCATCGGCAATAGTAAAGGCTGTAAAATACGTGGCTGTGGCAACAATATCCTGAGGTTCCAACTTGGATTTCCATTGTTCTAAAAGCCGCAAAGCGTATTGTTTCCCAAAAACCTCTCGTCCGGTGGTTTTGGGGGGCGGAAGCATAAAATAGGGGTGGGCCAGCATGGCATCTAACATGGGTTGATACATCTGGCCTTGTTGGGCCATTTGGCCATTGACATCGTAGGGTTGTTGGAAGAGGGCTTCCATCAGGGCATCGATGATCATATTGCCTGGCCCGGTGTCAAAGGCCATTGGTGCAGTGGCAGTGTGGCCAACTGGTGGAAGTGCTGTTAGATTGGCAATACCACCGATATTTTGGACCGCTCGGGCAATCTTTGCATCTTGAAACAAAAGCTGATCGGCAAACGGCACCAACGGCGCTCCTTGACCGCCCGCAGCCATGTCACTGGGTCGAAAGTCCGCTACGACCTCAATCCCGGTGATTTCTGCAATTAAGGCCGGATGCCCAATTTGAAGGGTACTGCCGGGGGTGCTTTCTGAAGGTGGGATATGATACAGGGTTTGACCATGCGAGGCAATCAGATCAATGGTTACCTGCTGTTTCTGGAGTTTTTGGATTAGGGCCAAGGCCGCCTGACCTAATAAATTCCCTACCTCAAAATTAAGCTGGCAAATGGTTTCCAATGAGGTCGTTCCAGAACTCATCAACTGAAGCAGTTTTTCTCGAACAGCGGGTTTAAAGTCCAGGGTTTCTGTTTCCAGCACGTGAAATTGTGAAAGCTGCAAGGGATTTTGCGTCATTTCAATTGAAACACACGCCGCATCAATACTATCTACCGATGTCCCGGACATCAGGCCAATTACCGTAAGGGGCGTGGGTTTACTCATAGGCTAGGCCTTATTCTGGCTGTATTGGATCAGAGGTAACCCCTTCTTGGTTATGGGGGTGAATAAAGAGCCGTTCCAGTTTCCGGAGAACCTTTACTATGGAATGTTCCTGATGTTTCGTTAAAGGGTCTACCAAGATAGTCTTAGCTCCGAGGCGTTGACCACCCCAAATATCTGTTAAAGGTCTATCACCGACCACGGCTACTTCATAAGGTTGTAGTTGAATAATTTCTAAGGCCCGATAAAGACTTTTTCGCCGTGGCTTGGCCGCATTTCCAATCACTGGCATGTTGAGTACTTTTTCAGCCTTTTCAGTATAGAGCGCAATGGGGTTATTACTCACCACAATGGCTTTGAATCCCATTTCTTCAACCTTTTGAAGCCAGCTTGCAACATCATCTTCCAATGCGCAGCTTCGAGGGGCCATAATGGTGTTGTCCAGGTCAAAAATAAAACCGCGGATGCCATGATCCCATAGATCTTGCAGATTAATATCCGTGACATGGGCCACAATGCGGGTCGGTCTAAGCAACAACGAGACTCCGCTCCTTTCTGCGAATGAGGGACCATTGTAAAGCGTCGGCCGAAAACTGAGGCGGCGGCTGGACCCAAACCCATTGATTGGGTTGAATAACGTCGGTTTCAAATCCATTTTCGTCAAGGGCTTTTGAAATTTGAATGTCCACAACCCCTTCTGGTGTCATCCAGACGAGAGGATCTGAAAGAGAAACTTTGTTTCGACCTTGAATTTTTAACAGGCCCTCTGCATTTAAGGTTCCTTGCGAGCTGGCCACAAATACTGCCTGAGCCTGGCTTTGAGATTGCTGATACTGATAGGCTTTTCCGTTGGGCTTGCCATGTAAAAATCCATCGGTAAAGCCGCGATTGGCCGTATCCATTAACTCTGATTCCCAATGGGCCATTTTTTCAATGGACACAGTGTCTCCTTGAGTCTCATAGGTGTCAATGGCTTCTCGATAAACCCGTCCCACTGTGGCTACATAATGAATCCCTTTGGTGCGGCCCTCCACTTTAAAGGAAACAATCCCAGCCTCTTTCAGTTGGGGCAAAAAGCGAACCAGGCACAAATCTTTTGAGTTTAAGAGGTAAGCGCCTTTTTCATCTTCTTTTAAAGTATACACTTCATCAGGTCGGCTTTTTTCCATCACCTGAAACTCCCATCGGCAACTGTTACCACACATGCCTTTGTTGGAGTTCTTGGTATTATCCGTGAGGTAATCACTAATCACGCATCGTCCAGAATATGCCACACATAAAGATCCATGAATAAAGCACTCCAGTTCTAAATCTGGGAGCTGCTCATGAATTTCAGCCATTTCCCGTACCGGCACTTCTCGTGCCAGAATCACCCGCTCCACTCCTAAATCTTGCCAAAAAGCACAAGCACTGTAATTAAGGGTGTTGGCTTGGGTGCTGAGATGGATGGGGATATTGGGGGCGTGGTTCCGGGCCACCCGAAAGATTCCCGGATCACTTAAAATGAGGGCATCAGGGCATAAGTCAGAAAGCTGCTCTAAGTGGGGAATCATCCGGTCAATATCTCGGTTACCCGCAAAAATATTGGTGGTGATGTAGGCTTTCACCCCACGAGCTTGGCAGTATTCAATCCAAGTTCCCAGATTTTCAGGTGTAAACTGGACCCCCTTGGTGGGCGTTCTTAAACTGGCCATGGGAAGTCCAAAATAAACGGCATCGGCACCATAGGCTACTGCATATTGTAATTTTTCCGGGTCACCTGCTGGCAAAAGTAATTCAGGTTTGTGTGGCATTGAAGGTTTCACTTTTATCACGCTTTCTTCTAAAATATATTTTAGCTCAGAGAAAGGCTTTAACAAAACATGGCCAAACCCCAAAGCGCACCCAAGACACAAACCGCAGGGTTTATGATTTTTAGCGGCCTGATGCTTTTAATCTTAACCAGTGTGGTGTTGGCCTTGTTTTTAAACCGGCTTCACATCCAGGCTGAACCGGAAATTGTGACCACTCAACGAATCCAAGACTTGGTTTCTCTCTTAAAGCAAGCCCAGACCAAAGGTAATATGCTGGAGCTGGAAATTACGCAGTTGCGTAAAAAAATGATGGCTGATGAAAAAACACAGAAAATCCCGACCCGATCAGAAGATTTATCTCAAAAACCCGAACTCCAAAAGCTTTATCGCTTGGCTGGCTTCACCCCTGTTTCAGGTGATGGCGTTATCGTAACATTACAAGATAACAAAAACCCACCCATTGCCAATGATAGTCATGCAGATCCGAATTATGGGAAATTACAGGCCGACGATCTGCTGAAACTGGTCAATGATCTCAAGGCTGCCGGTGCAACTGCCATTTCAATTAATGATCAGCGGATGGTGACGACGTCTGAAATTGTTGCCGCCGGGCCTACGATTTTGGTGAATCAAACCCCCATTCATCAACCCGTGGTGGTCAAGGTCTTGGGGAATCCAAATGTTCTCACCAGCGCTCTAAAGTTTCGGGGAGGGATTATTGAGTATTTGGACTTCTTTAATATCAAAGTGTCTATTCAAAAAGAAGATACAATAACGCTTCCTGCATATAAAGGCCCGTTACCGTCTTAGGTTTTTTTATTCCACCAACACCATCCCATGGGCACTGGGGTCCAAATCTTTGGGAAGGACCGTTTTGCTATTGTACTGGGCATTTTTAAAATTGGCACCGGTCTCATTGACTCGATAAAAAATGGCATTTTGTAACTGAGCCCCTGCAAAATTGGCACTGTTGAAGTTTGTTTCCTTAAACTTGGCACCTCGCAGGTTGGCGCCAATAAGGTTGGCACCGGCCAAAATGGCGTTGGTAAAATTGGCTTCCTGAAAATTGGCTTCGTGGCATTGGGCCTGGGTCAGGTTGGCTCGTTGAAAGATGGCTTTGCTAAGGTTGGCCTTGGTGAGATTCGTTCGTGGCAACAGGGCCATAATAAAAAAGGAGTGGGCTAAATCCATATGAGCGAGAATGACACCGGAGAGATTTGCCCCAGAAAAATTGAGCCCTTGGGTTCGGGTGGCATTCCGCAGCATAATGCCTTGCAAGTCCGCCCCACTAAAATCCACCCTGTATAGATTTGTTTTCGATAGATTCGCCCCTTCTAGCTTGGCTTTGATGAACTTGGCTTGGGCTAAATTGGCACTCTCGAAATTGGCTTTTTGCAAAAAAGCATTGGTAAAGTTGCATCCTTGCAGATCGGCCTCTCGCAGGTCGGATCCCATGAATTTGGCCCAAGTACAATTGGCCCCAATCATTTCAACGCGTTCCATGGTGGTTCCAACCACACTGGCTTCCGTTAGATTTGCACCATTTAAAAAAGCCTTGGCTAAATGGACCCCATCTAAAACCGCCCGGGTTAAATTGGCATTGTTTAAGGTAACCCGATACATTTCGGCATTGGTTAGCTTGACACCTTCTAAGTCTGTGCCGGTTAAGTTTTCCCGCTGAAGCATGGCATTGGTGAGATTAACCCCCTTGAGTCGAACCCCCTGGAGGGTATCGCTCTGCTCAATGTAAATAATTTCACCTTCGGTATTGTGAATCCGAAACATTGATCAATCCTTTTATTCCAGTAGAAACTGATTCATTGAAGCATTTAAATCACGCAAAAAACGCACCAAAATAAATATTTTCCTTTTTCTTCTCTAATCATACGATTGACTCGGTAGATATACATCCTCAAAAATCAGGAAACCCAAAACGCTTCTTACCATCAATCCAAAAAATTGAAACAACGTGGGGTTGGGGAAGATTTAAACAATCCCTCTCTTCAGTGTGTGTCGATTGCGCAATTGTGCAGTACAATAAAAGCACTTCAGCATTTATTAAAATTGGTGCGCATGGGATCCAAAAACAATGTTCCTGAGATACAATAGACGACGTTCACGCAAAGGGCTTTGGCCTCTTCTTTCTCGATTTTTCTATATTAATCCTGAAAAACAATACATGTTGATTATTGGAAGTGCTGTGGGCATGGCAGTTTTAGTATTTTCAGGAATTCTATTATTTCGACAGTCGGATCAAAGTGATTTGATGACCCAAGGCAATTGGTACATGCGGCAGGGGAAAGTGGCATTTGCGGCAGAAGAGTTTGAACGAGCCGTGCAAAATGATAGAAATAGCTACGAGGCACACTTGGCCCTTGGGAAAGCCTATATGGCGACAGATCAACATGAAAAAGCAGCAAGAGAGTTTCGGGCAGCTTCGTTATTGCAATCGCATAATCTTAAAGCTAGTGGGGCCCACATTGCCATTAGTCGGATGATGATTGCTGAAGGGAAGTTTGATGATGCCGAAAAGCAGCTCTTTCAAGCGTATAATGCTCGTCCTCAAAATCAGCATGACCCAGAGCTTCTATCTGCTTTATCAGACCTATACGAGGATTGGGGGGATTCTTTTGTTTCAGCAACCCCACCCGACTTTAAAGATGCTTACATCAAATATTCCCAAGGGCTCCATTATGTCCATAACAGCGATCAACAAGATGATTTGTCAAAAAAACTGGTCAAAGCTGCCAATCACCTTTCTGATCATTACAGCAATAACAAGGATTACGATAAAGCCATTGCTGTACTAAAATATGCCCTGCACTACGACTATTCTCCAGATAATCTAATTGCAATTGCAGCTTTATGTGAGCAAAAAGGAGACTTGGATAGTGCCATTGAATGGTACCGAAAGGCTTATCAACAAGATCCCAATGTGATTAGTCTGAAACTCTCCAGTATGCTCATTCAGAAAGGACAAGAACTGAATGAAATGCATCGTCCTGATGATGCGCAAAAATACTTTGATGAAGCCAAACAGATTAACCAAACTGTTAAGCTTCCACTCAATAGTCTTTACCCTGTTGAGGCAGACAATATTACCCTGACCTATAAAGTCAATCCCGCTTCTTTTGATATTACCCCCG
>JANWIO010000071.1 GCA_025449835.1 Vampirovibrionales bacterium | reverse complement strand
CAATCACTTGATCGTAGTAAGCCGATGGGTTGGCTTCCACATCACTGTCTTGACGGAAGGCTTCAGCATGGGCTTGTGCCAGCTCTGCAATGTGTTGCCGGTTGGTTGCATTTAAGTAGGCAACAGAACGGTCATCAAAGGGAAAGATAGAGGTTGTTGCACCGAGTTCAGCACCCATATTGGTGATGGTGGCTCGTCCAGTGGCGCTAATAGAGTGTACGCCAGGGCCAAAGTATTCTACGATTTTGTTGGTGCCGCCTTTGGTGGTCAGTTTCCCCAGGAGATACACAATCACATCCTTAGGGGTGGTCCACCCTTGCAGTTGTCCCGTGAGTTTAACGCCGATAAGTTTGGGTGCCCGGACTTCCCACGGAATACCAGCCATCACTTCAGCCACATCGGAGCCGCCAACGCCAATGGCGATCATGCCAAGGCCACCAGCATTAGGTGTATGACTATCTGTTCCAATCATCAAGCCACCCGGGAAAGCATATTTTTCTAACACCACCTGGTGAATAATGCCGCTTCCTGGCTTCCAGAAGCCGATGCCGTACTTTGAAGCTGCCGATTTGAGGAAATTATAAACTTCAGCGTTTTCTTGAATGGCACGCTCCAAGTCTTCTTTTACGCCGGATTGTGCACGAATCAAGTGATCACAGTGAATGGTTGCAGCCACAGCCGTTTTGGGGCGCTGAGCCTGCATAAATTGGAGGACTGCCATCTGAGCAGTTGCATCCTGCATGGCCACCCGGTCGGGGTGTAAGATAAGGGTCGATTCTCCGCGAACCACTTTATCGGGGAGCTGATTGGGATCCATGTGGGAAAATAGAATTTTTTCGCTGAGGGTTAAGGCTTGCCGTCCCAGGATTTTCCGGGCCTTTTCATGAGCGGCATCCAGTCGGGCGTAGAGTTGTTCAATGTGCTTTTCAATCGCTTCCATTTTTATGCTTCCTGCTTCTTCACTATTTTGACGACATTATTAAATTAAGGGCTTGTTTTTAATGAATAGGACACTGTTGGTCAGGGGGAATGGGTTTTAAATCCTGAACCAGCTTTACTTGATTTATTGTAGAGAGTTTTAAACTGAATTGCATTGCTTCTCCCCCGTTATCAATGGGTGGGCTGGGGTAGATTTTGGCCAACTTTCTCACCATTGTAATACCTTTAGGGTTGCCTAAAAACGCATAAAAGTCAATCGACGATTCCGTTTACGGTGATAATACGGGTTTCTTAAGAAGAGAATTTAAACGCAAGCCGAGTGAACGTAGATGATCCTATTCCCATTCTACCGTAGCTGGTGGTTTTGAGGTCATATCATACATTACCCAATCAATGGGATAAGTCTCGATGATATGTGTGGTGAGATGTTTAAGAATTTCCCATGGGATTTCACTGCCAAGACGGGCAGGACGAGCGGTCATGTAGTCGGAGGTGACGACAGCTCGAAGGGCAATGCTATGACGATTTGTCTGCGGTTGACTGACAGGGACCAACACCGATAAAAGTTGGCTAATTTTTGACATCAGCCCTGCTTGTCGAAAGGTTTCGGTGACGTCAAAATCAATTTGACGCAATAATGTCAATGTTTCTGGGGCAAGATGGGTGAGGGTAATCCCATGAATCAGTTTTGGGAGGGATGGCGTTTGGTTTAACACCAAGGCAACCCGATTAATTTGGGGATGATGGTTGGGAATCTCTTTTGCAAGGTTTCGCAGTTGCTCCCAATCGGTAGGATAATTCCCACTGAGCGCTGCTAAAAAACTGTAAGAACGAAAATCACCCTGAACGCCCACGGATTTTACCGGCAGAACATTGCCTTGAAGCCCTAAACCTTGAGCTTTTTGATGAATGCTATGGTTAAGGCTTTCAAAGGCGTCGGTTTTAAATGGGGTTTCCGTGCAGAGCACCCGAATAGCCAGGCCGGGCCCAGGGAAGGGCTGTCGTTGAACCACGCTGTCTGATAGCCCCAGCATGGCTCCAATTTTTCGGACTTCGTCTTTGTGCCAATCCCGATTGGGTTCAATAATAAGCCCTTTCTCCCGTTGAGCCTGAATCAGGGGGACATCGTTATGGTGGGTTTTAATTTTATGGGCAATTTGGCTCACGCCTGCATTGCCGCTTTCAATTAAATCAGGTCTTAAGGTGCCTTGGGCGATAAAAGTTCTGTTTAAGTCCAGATTCATGCTTAAAATGGCTTCTTGCGTGAGTTTAAAAAAGGTGTCCCCAATAATCCGACGCTTTTCTTCAGGATCGGTCACGGTTTTGAGGGGGCCTACGATTCGTCCATCAATATCCGTAGTGGCGTTGAGAAAGTCATCCTGAGATTTAAGGTGCTGAAGATGCTTTAATCCAAGAGACTGAAGGGCTTTACAAACTGTGTCACTTTCTTCATGTCGCATAAATCCTGTATCGATATGAAGGGCATACACCTGATCCGGCTCTAATGCTTTTAAAAGCAGTGCAGCCGTAACTGCCGAATCGACGCCACCACTCACCAGGACAAACACATTGGCCTTTCCCACGGTTTGTTTTAACCCTGAGAGGGTCTCTTGAAGGCGAGACTCTAAGGGGTAATCCCCTTTTAATTCAGCTACAGTTTTTAAAAAGTTTTCCAGAATGGCATGCCCATACTCGGTCAGCTCCACTTCAGGATGAAACTGAACGCCGTAAATCTTTTTTGCAGGCTGCATCATTGCAGCCAAAATATCTCCGGAGTGGGCAATTCCTATAAAATCAGGCGGCATCTGGGATACTTTATCGCCATGACTCATTAAAACGGTTTGGATGTTGGGTAATCCTTTAAATAACGGGTTTTCTTGGGTGATTTCAATGGTGGTTTCGCCAAACTCTTTTACATCTCCGGGCTGTACGGTTCCACCCATGTGGTGGGCAACAAGTTGCATCCCGTAGCAAATTCCCAACACGGGAATGCCTAAGTGTAGAATTTCACCATCAAAGTCTGGGGCATCGTCGGCAAAAACGCTGTTGGGGCCCCCTGAAAGAATGATGGCGGCATAGGATTTCAAGTCTTTGGCTGGGGTTGCCAGGGGTAAAATTTCGGAGTAAATGCTCAGTTCTCGGACGCGTCGGTCAATCACCTTGGTATACTGGGCGCCACAATCCAAGATGGCCACTTTTTGGAGGCTGGTTTCGGGTGTTTTGGCGTGTTGTTCAGGCAGTGTCGATGTCATTGTCTTAAAGTTTAACCCTTTTAAAGGGCAAAATAACGATAAGTGTGTGTTTATAATACTTGAAAAATGGCAGACAGAACATTATTTTTCTAAAAATCCCTTTCAAAACGGGAACAATTCACTTTCATGCTCTCTTTTTGATAGCAATAAAACTCGAATGGCGAGTTCACGGTATTTGGGAAAGTCCTTATTTATCGGCTGTTCTCTTCTGTGGATACCTCTCCCTTATTTTCACTCTTGGTCCGAATTAATGGGGGTGGGGCGAAGCCCCAATATAAAAATAGGGGCGGTGCAGGGCAGGATACAGGCCCTGCGCAACCAACTTGCTCGAAGCAAATAAGCCGTCATTCGGGTAATAAGGTCCTTTGGAAGACTGCATTCTAAAAATTTCTTTTCATTGGATTCTTTCTGGGATACAATTCACCTGTTCGATTGGATGACTGGGATAGACGGTTTACCCTATGTGTGGAATCATCGGCGTTATTCATTCCTCTGAAGCCGCAGAAGAAATCTTTCTTGGGCTTCAAAACCTTCAACATCGAGGGCAAGATGGGGGTGGAATTGTAACGCTGGAGGAAAACCATGGGTTTCATCAGCATCGGGGAACAGGGCTTTTAGAAATTGCCTTTCCGCCAGAGAATTTTAAGCGACTTCAAGGGCCGATTGGGATTGGGCATACTCGATATGCAACTACGGGTAAGAAAGAATTAGCGTTATTACAGCCTTTTGTGGATGAACAAGCTGGCTTAGCCATTGCGCATAATGGTAATATTTTAAATTACCATAGCCTTCGGCAAGTTGTGCAAGGGCAAGACCCGGATGCGTTACCCTCAGGATGTGATTCTGAGTTGGTGTTGTGGGAGTTGGGGAAATTATTAAAGCGTTTTGGGTATACCGTTGAAGGGCTGACGCAAAGCATCAAAATCCTTTCTGAAACCCTTGTGGGTAGTTATTCCATTGTGGGGATCGTAAAAGATGTTGGGCTTGTTGCTTTTCGAGATCCCCATGGCTTACGTCCTTTGATTATGGGGAGGCGTTTGGATAAGCATGGTAAGACCATGACGGCTTTTGCCAGTGAAAGTGCAGCCTTAGAATTTGTGGGTTACTCTGAATTAGAAAATGTGGCACCGGGTGAAGTGGTTATTATTACCTTTTCAGGTGAAGTGATTCGGCAACAATATACCCAGCCCAATATTCGGCATTGTATGTTTGAGTGGGTTTATTTTGCCCGGGTGGAATCTCAGCTGGATAACCTCTCTGTTTACCAGGCCCGGTTTAACTTGGGAATTGAACTGGCCAAAGAAGTTAAAAATAGCGGGGTAACTCCTGATATTATTGTTCCAGTTCCTGAAACCAGTCGGATTGCAGCCATTGCCATGGCTGAAAGTATGGGGGTTCCCTTTCGAGAAGTGTTGATTAAAAATCGCTATGTGAATCGTACCTTTATTTTAGAGTCGCAATCTGCCCGACAAGAAGCCATTCGTCGAAAGCTTTACCCGGTGGCTTCTGAGTTAAAAGATAAAAAGGTGCTAATTGTGGACGATAGTATTGTGCGGGGCAATACCTCCATTAAAATCGTGGAACTTATCCGAAAATGTGGGGCTAAAGAGATTTATCTGGCATCGACTTGCCCACCTATTCAGTTTCCCTGTTATTATGGTATCGATTTTCCAGATCGGGACGAGCTATTGGCTGGAAAGTATGATCATGACTCCTTGTTGGATGTGATTGGTGTGGATGCTCTGATTTACCAATCGCTTCAAGGGCTGCAAGGTGCGCTTCAGTCAGAGTCTCTCTGTACGGCTTGCTTAACTGGGAATTATCCTACCGATATTACCGAAGGGAGTGCTTTTTCAAAACAACGCGTCCTTGAGCGGGAGGTGACAGTCTAATGGCCTTGGCAATGGATTTACTGTATGAAGGCTCTGTAAAGCGGGTCTATCGAGATTGTAATAACCCGAATATCAACTATTTCCAGTTTACCGATGATTACTCGGTGTTTGATTGGGGGAAAATGCCGGATCAGATTGCTCAAAAGGGAAAATCCTTGTCGATTATTGGGGGGCTATTTTTTCACCAATTGTCCTTGCCAAAATCTTGGGAGCCTTTACCCCAATCGAAAGCGTTACAAGCTTTTGATTCTAACTTTTTAGAAACCATTTTTCGTACTCAAACCTATCAACGACTCGCCAAAACAGGCTTGTTGCATCATTTCCTTGGTTGGGTTAGTGATGCGGGACATACCATTTCTGAATCGGATTTACCCACTGTGAAAAGTGCACCTTTGATGCAGGTTGCGGCTTTAGAGGTAAATCGTCCCAGGCCCTTTGTGTTGGATCATCAAACATTGTACCGCTATGATGGCTTAGAAGAGCATCATAATGCCTCTTTTTTGATTCCTTTGGAAGTGGTTTTCCGCTTTGGCATGCCAGAAGGCAGCTCCTTGAAAAAGCGCTTGGCCCAAGATCCCAATTATTCTGCCACCTTGGGGCTTTCAAAAATGCCAGAAGAAAATATTCTGTTTGAGCGACCTGTGATTGAGTTTTTCACCAAACTGGAGCCCTTGGATCGCTTTTTACCCCTGCAAGAGGCTTTTGTAATCTCAGGATTGTCGGAAGTACAATTTACCCAATTGTATGAGCAAACCGTGTTGCTGGCCTTATGGCTTTATGATTGCTTTGCACAAAAAGGAATTGCCCTTTGGGATGGGAAATTTGAGTTTGCCTGGAGTCCTGAGGGGTTGATGCTGGTGGATAGTATTGGGCCCGATGAGCTTCGTCTGAAAGTTGACGGGGTTCACCTCTCCAAAGAAATGATTCGTCAGTTTTATCGGGGGACCTCTTGGGAAAAAGCCCTTCAAACAGCGAAAAAACAATATCAATCTCACCCTGGAACAGACTGGAAAGCGTATTGTCAAACTGAGTTGGGACAATCCCCTCAACCCTTAGTTTCCACTCAAAAAGCCTTGGTAGACAATTTGTATGGGTCTTTGGCAAATCGGGTATTTGAAAAGTCTTTGGTTGAAACCTCGATGACCTTTGAAGAGATGATTTTAGCCTTGAAACAAGACAAGTTGGCTGGGGTGTTTTGATGCCAAAGAAAGTTTTAGTGATCGGTAGCGGTGGACGAGAGCACGCATTGTGCTGGAAGCTGTCGCAGAGTGCGAATGTGACTGAAATTTTTTGTGCACCTGGGAATGGTGGAACTCACAATACGGCAAAAACCCAAAATGTTCCTCTGGGGGTCTCTGATTTTGATGACTTGATCCAATTTGCTCAGCAACATCAGATTGATCTCACGGTGGTGGGACCTGATAACCCGTTGGCTGAGGGGATTGTGGATCGCTTTCAAAGGGCAGGTTTAAAAATCTTTGGACCCACCCAAATGGCTGCCCGTTTGGAGAGTAGTAAGGCGTTTTCTAAATCGTTTATGAAAGCCCATGGTCTTCCCACGGCTGATTTTGAAGTTTTTGATAATCAAGCGGCAGCGTGGGCTTTTTGTCAGAAAACCCCTTGGGCCAGAGTGATTAAAGTGGATGGCTTGGCCTTGGGTAAAGGGGTTTATATCTGTGACTCTCTTGAGGACTGTAAAACAGCGCTTTCTGAAATCTTTGAATCCAAGCGTTTTGGCGACTCTGGGGCAAAAGTGATTGTGGAGGAACGCCTTTCTGGGCCTGAAGTTTCATTAATGATGCTTTGTGATGGCCAGACTTTATTGCCATTGAGTCCGTGCCAGGATTACAAGCGACGTTTTGATGGAAATCAAGGTCCCAATACAGGGGGGATGGGTGCCTATTCACCTGTTCCAATTTCGGACAACTACTGGCAGAAAATTACAACACATGTGATTACGCCCTTGGAAAGAGCGCTTCACTCTGAATCATTTACGTTTCAGGGGTTGCTGTATGTGGGACTGATGATTCATGAAGACAGGCCCTATATTTTAGAGTTTAATGCCCGATTTGGCGATCCTGAAACCCAATGCCTTTTACCCCGTTTGGAAACGGATTTCTTTACTTTGTTGGAATCCTGTGTGGATGGGACACTCTCTCAAAAAAAGCTTCAGTGGTCTTCAGGTGCTGCTGTTTGTGTGGTTCTTACGGCTGAAAACTATCCTCAAAAAAGCTTATCTCCAGCACCCCTCTCTATTGGTCCCCTTCCGCCCAGTGTTTTATTGTTTCAGGCGGGAACGAAAGTGGCCCCAAACTCTCAGCTCACAGCTCAAGGCGGACGAATTTTAAATATGGTGGGCCTTGGCAAAAATCAGGCCGAAGCGGCTCAAAATGCCTACCAAGCAATCCATGCCATTCACTTTGAAGGAATGGCATGCCGGATGGATATCGCAAAGGATGTGGGCGGTCTATGTCTCTTAAAATAGCTATTTTAGCCTCTGGAAGAGGATCTAATGCCAAAGCCATCTTGGATGCTATTGAAGTTGGCGCTTTAGATGCAACGGTTCAATGCCTTATCTCCAATGTGGATGAGGCCCCAGTGCTGGAAATTGGGAAAAATGCCGGTCTTCAAACATTGGTTATTCCTCATAAAGGGCTTTCAAGAGAAACTCATGAAGCTAAATTGTTGGCCCATCTGGCGAACTTTGAAATTGATTATCTGGTATTGGCGGGATACATGCGCATCATGACGCCTGGTTTTATCAAACAGTTTCAAGGGGAAAACCATTACCGAATTATCAATATTCACCCCTCTCTTCTACCGGCTTTTCTGGGGACGTCTGGCTATGAAGATGCGTATCATTATGGGGTGAAACTCTCTGGTGTAACAGTGCACTTTGTGGATGAGGGAACCGATACGGGCCCTATTTTAATGCAAGCGACCTTTCCACGACACGACAAAGACTCATTGGCCGATTTTAAGGCCCGTGGATTGGCTGTAGAGCATGAGCTTTATCCCAAGGCGCTGCAATGCCTGGCTGAAAACCGAGTTTTTTTCAGGTATGATTCAGAATCCTCCCGAACGTACGTTGAGGTAAAAACCCATGCCCCCTGTTGAAGTTGAATCACTTTCAGAAAGTTCATTACCCCTTGATCAAGCGGTGATCTATCGAGTGGATGTGTTGCCTTTAAGTGATGATCATGTTGAAAAAGTTAGGGTGTCTGGATTGGGAGAGATTTTTCGGTATCCCGTGTATTGGTTTCGTTCAGCGTCAGCGATTCCCGATGAAATTCAACGTATTGCCCAGATTCTGCTAACCGATCCTATTTTGCAGCGGCCTGTTCTGAGTACCGTGGAATCATTTGAAGCTTCATGCTTGAACTGGGCGGAACATGAGGGTCAATGGGTTTTACAGCAGCAGTTTCTTCCCGGTGTTACGGATAACTTGGGCAAAACCGTTGAAAAAAGCCTGGGGCTTATCTTCCCGCATCAAACGTTACCCAATATTCAGGTGGCTTCTGGGCAGATGTATCTTGTTCCAAAGACACATTTATCGAAAGCGGAGCTGATTCAGGCAGCCGCCTATCAACTTTATAACCCCTTGGTTCAAAAATTATCCGCTATTTCTGTTTTGAATGAGCCAGGGGCTGGGGTTTATTTTGCATTTCCTCTGGTTGAAGGGCATGTCCAGCAGAGGGTAGAGACGATTCCTCTGGATATTTCAGAGGATGCCCTGGTTACCTTGAGTCAGCAGCGCAATTTAGCCCTCACTTTAGATGAAATGAAGGTGATCAAGGGATATTTTGAAAATCCCAAAATCCGCCAGCAGCGAGAGGCCCTTGGACTCCCGCAATGGCCCACGGATATTGAACTGGAGATTTTTGCCCAAACCTGGTCTGAGCATTGTAAGCATAAGATTTTTTCAGCCCAAATTGAGTATACCGACGCTTCAAACCCCAATTACCCTGAAACCATTACCATTGATGGGCTATTTAAAACCTATATTGCAGACTCAGCCGAGAAATTAAAAGAAAAACGACCGGATCTGCTGTCGGTGTTTAAAGACAATGCCGGGGTTTTACAATGGAATGACACCTCTGCCATCTGTTTTAAGGTGGAAACACATAATTCTCCGTCGGCTTTAGAGCCCTATGGTGGTGCACTTACAGGGATTGTTGGGGTAAATCGGGATATTTTAGGGACAGGGCTGGGAGCAAAGCCTATTTTTAACACTGATGTCTTTTGCTTTGCCCATCCCGATGAGCCGTATGCCAAGCGCCCCACCATGCTACCGCCGGAATCGATTTTGCAAGGCGTGCGAAAAGGGGTGGAAGATGGTGGCAATAAAAGTGGAATCCCAACTATTAACGGGGCATTGGTGTTTGAGTCACGATACCGGGCAAAGCCTTTGGTCTTTTGTGGCACTGGCGGATTGATGCCTTTAAAAGTCGGTGTTCGCCTTGGGTATGAAAAATACACCCAGCCCGGAGATGCCATTGTGATGGCGGGCGGGCGTGTCGGCAAAGATGGGATTCATGGGGCGACTTTTTCTTCTGAGGCGTTGAATCAGGACTCTCCTGTGTCTGCGGTCCAAATTGGGGATCCCATTACCCAGAAACGCCTTTTGGATTTTATGTTAGAGGCTCGAAATCGGGGGCTCATTACCGGAGTTACCGATAATGGGGCCGGTGGGTTGTCCTCTTCTGTAGGAGAGATGGCGCAAATCACCCATGGGGCTGCCATTCATCTGGAAAAAATCCCCTTAAAATACGCAGGGTTAGCGCCTTATGAAATTGTGATTTCAGAGTCCCAGGAGCGGATGACCTTTAGCACCAATAATTTTGAGGTGTTAAAAGCGCTGGCGGATCAGTTTGATGTGGAAATTTCTAATATTGGTGAGTTCCATACCCGGGGGACCTTTGATATTCTTCAAGACGGCAAGTTGCTGGCGTCGCTGGATCTGGATTTTCTCCACGATGGCTTGCCGAAGATGAAGCTAAGAGCTCGTTGGGAGGTGCATAAAGTCCATCATCCCGTTTGCTTCTCACCGTGTAAAGATGTGACGCCAGTCCTCTTAAAGCTTTTGGGAAGCCCCAATATCTGTAGTCGGGAAGCCTTGATTCGTCAGTATGATCATGAAGTTCAGGGGCAAAGCGTGATAAAGCCCTTAATGGGTGAATTTCAAACAGCTCCTTGTGATGCTGGGGTTATTCAGCCGGTTTTAGGCCAGCCCGAAGGACTGGTGGTTTCCAATGGAATCTGTCCACAGTTTAGCGACTGGGATCCGTATCATATGGCTGCATGCGCCATTGATGAAGCGGTCCGAAATGCAGTGGCGGTAGGGGCTGACCCCAAAACCATTGCATTGCTGGATAACTTCTGTTGGCCGGATCCCTTGCCGTCGTCTCGAAATCCCGATGCTGAATATAAGCTGGCGCAATTGGTTCGGGCCAATCAGGCGCTTTATGATATGGCCCTTGCCTATGAAACACCCTTTATTTCTGGCAAAGACAGCATGAAAAATGATTTTGATGATGGTGAATTTCGGCTTTCCATTCCGCCAACGCTCCTTATTTCAGCCATTGGTAAAATCCCAGACGCTGCCAAAGCAGTGAGTATGGAATTTAAAACCCCAGGGGATCAGATTTTTCTTTTGGGAAGGACTCATGTCCATCTGGGTGGGTCTCAATACTATCGGCAGATGGGGTGGTTTTCTCGGTATGCGCCAAAAGTGCATAGTAAGTCTGCAAAATATTTGTATGATACGTTGTTTACCTCTATACAGCAAGGCTGGATTCGCTCTTGCCATGATCTCTCCGAAGGAGGCTTGGCTGTGGGTCTGGCAGAATGTGCCTTGGGGGGGCGTTATGGGGCCTCTGTCGATATTGAGACTGTTCGAGATGATTCGCCGGAACTGCGATGGGATGAAGCACTTTTTAGTGAATCGCCCAGCCGCTTTATTATTTCGGTGTCACCGGATCATGTTGAAGACGTGAAAAAGGTTTTCGAAGAGCAACCCCTTCATTACCTTGGAGAAGTTCTGCCACAGCCTGAGTTGAAGCTAGTTTTAGAGCATCAGGTGTTAATTCAAACTGATGTTGAAACCCTTCGGGATGCCTGGCGACGAGCCCCTGCCAAATGCTATGAATCGGGGATGACGCCATGAGTAAAGCCCTTGTGTTAACCGGTGATGGCATTAATTGTGAAGGAGAAACAGCCTTTGCTTTTGAGCAAGTGGGTATTAAGCCCACAATTCTTCATATTAATCAACTTATTGCAGAGCCAAAGCAATTGACTCAGTTTCAAATATTGGCTCTACCCGGTGGGTTTTCCTTTGGGGATGAGGTAAGTAGCGGTAAAATTCTGGCTTTAAAACTCCAATACGCTTTAGGCGATATTTTGTCAGACTTTTTGGAAAAAGATCACCTGGTGATTGGGATTTGTAATGGCTTTCAAGCCTTGGTAAAACTGGGTGTCTTACCTCGGAGCGACGTTCACGCCCAGCAGGTGACCTTAACCCATAACCGTCAAAATCGGTTTATCAACCGGTGGGTGTCTGTTGAAACTTCGGGCGATAACTTATTCTTCCGAAATTTAGATCGTTTTATGCTCCCCATTCGGCATGGTGAAGGGCGTCTTGTTGTGCCACAAGGCAAAGAGTCAGAAGTGGCGACCGACATTCAGCCCCACATTGCCTTGGCTTATGAAACCGATGTCAATGGCTCGTTTTTAAACATTGCAGGGTTGGTCAATGAAAAAGGCACGGTTTTGGGGCTCATGCCCCACCCTGAAGCTTTTGTCCGCTGGACACAACATCCTAATTGGACGGCTTTAACCGACGCTCAAAAGGCTCAAGTTCCTGCCGGGTGTCAGATTTTTGAAAATATGGCCAAGGCGTTGAGGAATTAAGCAATGAATTTATCTTCTTATGAAGCAGCAGGGGTTCATGTGGAGCGGGGTGACGCATTTGTAGAGGCCCTGAAAAAGATTTCCCGACGTCCTGGCCATGACAAAATGCTAAAAGGTGCTGGTGGATACGCTGCAGTGTATCCCATGACACCAGATCGCTTGATTGCCTTAACAACGGATGGTGTGGGTACAAAAGTCCTCCTGGCGCATCAATTGGGACAACACTTTAATATCGGTATTGACTTGGTGGCCATGTGTGCCAATGATCTGATCTGTGTTGGTGCCAGACCGACACTCTTTTTAGACTATTTGGCAACCGGTCATTTGGATTTAGAGGCTGGTACGCAATTGATTGCGGGTATTGTGGAAGGGTGTGATCAGGCTGGCATGATTTTAGTCGGGGGCGAAACCGCTGAAATGCCTGATGTGTATGATGCCTCTCAATATGATTTGGCTGGGTTTGCTTTAGGCGAACTGGCTGCTTCAGAACTCATCACAGGAGAACGCCTCTGGCCGGGACAAAAAATTATTGGGGTGGCCTCCAGTGGGATTCATAGTAACGGGCTTTCACTGGCTCGAAAGCTTTTAACGAGTGAAAAAGACGCTCAAATCCTTTTAACCCCCACCTTGATTTACGTCAAACCGGTTTTAAACATTTTCAAAAAATTTCCGGGGGCTGTGACGGGAATCTGCCATATTACGGGTGGCGGATGGCGGAATTTGTTTCGTTTAAGTCCTCATGTAGGCTATGAAATTCGAGAGCCTTTGCCGGCGTTACCCGTATTTGAAAAGCTATTGGCCTGTGGGGTGTCTGTAGTAGAGTGTTATAAAACCTTTAACATGGGCATGGGGCTGGCTTTAATGGTTGATCGGGATACTGAAGCGATTGTGGAACACTTGAAGAATGGTGGCTTTGACGCCAAAATCGTGGGAGAGGTGATGGACGCCCCAGGGAAAATGATTGTACCGTCTCAAAATTTAACCCTTAGTGCTGGATAAGATGAAAGGATGCGATACCGATGAAAACAGTATTGGCCAGTGTTTCTGACAAAAATGGGTTGATCGACTTTTTAAACGCCTTACAAGCTTTTGATACCTTGCGGATCATTGCCACCGGCTCTACGGCTAAGTTTTTACAAGAGTCTGGGTTTGTATGTGAGACTGTTGCTTCGGTGACGGGTTTCCCTGAAATTCTCGAAGGGCGGGTTAAAACCCTGCATCCTAAAATCTTTGGCGGCATCTTGGCCAAAAATACGCCTGATCATCAATCGACCTTGCAAAGCCATGAGATCCCAGCCTTTGATTACGTGATTGTGAACTTATATCCTTTTGCCGATGTGGTGAAGTCTGGTGCACCATCAGAAACGGTGATTGAAAATATTGATATTGGGGGTGTTGCTTTAATTCGGGCCGCAGCCAAAAACTTTTCCCAAGTGGCGGTTATTGCCGGGAAAGAATTTTACCCCAGTGTGACGCAAGAGTTACAGAATAACCAAGGGTCGCTCTCGTATGGATTCAGAAAACTCTTGGCGCAAAAAGCGTTTGAAAAATCGGCTTATTATGATTCCTTAATTTCAGCGTATTTCTCCCAACATGAATCCAGTGACACCCCACAGGAATTGTCGCTCCATTTTACCAAGATGGAAGATCTGCGCTACGGCGAAAACCCCCATCAGAAGGCTGCTTGGTACCAACAAGCCGATTCTCGGTTTGAAGAGCCTTTTGAACAGCTTCAAGGAAAGCAGATGTCCTCTAACAATATTATTGATGCTTATGCGGCCTTTAAAATTGTCCGGGAGTTTCCCCAAGACCCAGCATGTTGCGTGATTAAGCACAATAACCCCTGTGGGGTGGCGGTGGCTGAAACCATTGAAGACGCTTATCTGAAAGCCTATCAGGCTGACCCGGTGAGTGCTTTTGGTGGGATTTTTAGTTTTAATCGCCCGGTGACGCCTCAGATTGCAGAAGCCATGACCCAAAACTTCTTTGAAATCGTGATGGCGCCGGAATACACTCCTGAAGCTTTGGAAGTTTTTGCCCGGAAGAAAAATGTTCGGGTGCTAAAAGTGCCACAACTGACCCAACCTCAGGGCCAGGAGGATGCTTGGGGCTTAAAAGATCTGGGTGAATTTGGCTTGATTCTTCAAGAAAACGGAAGCACTTCAGAAGTACCGGAGTTAACCACGGTGACGCAGCAGCCTTTACCAGAAAATACCCTTTCGGATGTGTCTTTTGCCTGGGCCATTGTGAAACATTTAACCTCCAACGCCATTGTGGTGGTCAAGGATGGCCAAACAGTAGGGTTTGGGATTGGTCAAACCAGCCGTATTGCCAGCATGGAAATTGCCTTGCGTCAGGCTGGTGAAAAAGCGTCTCGTGCTGTTCTAGCCAGCGATGGTTTCTTCCCCGCAACGGATAACATTGAAGCAGCCGCAAAGGCAGGGATTTCAGTAATTGTTCAGCCCGGTGGCAGCATCAAGGATCCTGAAGTGATTGAAACAGCGGATCAGCACGGGTTGGTGATGGTCATCACCCATGAGCGTTGCTTTAAACATTAAAGATTTAAAATAATCTTATCGCCGGGTCCGTTCCCCCCCTGATAATACTTCCTGAATTGAACGAATGCGTCTAACATTTCTTGATGCGGGGCCTAACCCTCTGCCCCACTCACTATCGTTCGCGGGGGATCCCAATTGCCCCGCCCTGCCCCTAATGGCATAATTATTAAACGGTCGGGCCGTTCTCTCTCCGGTGCCCCTCCCTATTTTTCTCTAAAGCTAAAAACGAAACGCTATTTTTTTAAATAATGCTTGATAGATTCCCAACCGGGAAAAGAGGGTTTTGAGGGTTGATAGGTCTCATAACGACGCTGAATCTCCAAACCCCGCTTGGGGCTCTCAATGATAAGATTGTCTCGATACAGAGTACGATTCACCAGTTTTGGAAGCTCGTCACTCTTCTGATTGAGGTGGGTTGCACCGTGGAAGACCCCAAAGTTTTCACTCATGTTATTCACCAGCAAGATGGTAATCTTGCCTTGACTGTCTTTGGGAGAAAACCGAAGGGTGTATTTCTGGAGCACTGCTTCAATATGCTCTGGTTTCATCGAGATCTGCGTTTTTCCGCCTTTACCGGGTACACTCATTAACTGAAAAGCATCTTGATAGCTTAGCCCATTGTTTTTCAGGTAACTTACCGGGTCACACACGATGGGTTGGATGTTTTCCTCGGCAAGGGGGCAATGATAGCCGTATGTCAAAGAGAAGAGAAAAGGACCGGGAGCGCCATCATAATGAGGTGATTTCATCGTACCGTGCCCCCGATCGGGGATCACCTCTGATGTTAAAGAGACGGGTGCCTTTTCAGGATTAAAATAGGCATTGAATTTCTGATAGACCCCTTCTAGAATCCGAATTGCAAAGTGTTGTGCGGTCTTATAGTTGAGATGATCAAGTTGTGGCTCTTTTTCAAAGGGCGTCACGATATAGGCAAACCCATGCGATTGTGGGGCAAACAATCCTGCCTTTTCCCGAATAATCATCGGGGCAATTTTGCTAATCAGGTCTGCACTCGGATAGGGTTCATGGGGAAGCAGAGACGATTGACCTGGCTGCCGAGGCTGCCATTGAACTTCATTGGTAGCGTCTACAATCACGATGCCTCTGTTTCTCGGCGGCTTTTTACGGCTCCATCCAAATTGAGGTGAATTGAGGGGGCTACTGAATTGTCTGGCTTGAATCATAAGGCTGTTCTTTGAGGATGTTTTTATTATGGTTTGGGGAATAAGTTGAGTATATGGGGGTTCCGGTGGGCCATAGCCAGATGGAAAGCGGTTTTGCCCTCCGTGTTTCGAACAATGATCTTAGCGCCAGCATCCATGAGTGCTTTGGCCACTGGAAAATGATTTTTTGCTACAGCAAGCATTAATGGGGTGTGTGATCCCTCATCTTGGGTGTTAACATCAGCACCAGCCTTGATGAGTGCTTCAAGAACAGGCATGTGCCCTGCCTGAGCAGCCAAGCTTAAAGCCGTTTTTCCTGCTTCATCAGGTTTATTGACATCGTTTTCAGGTTTATCTAGATATGCCTGTACCGCTTCTAGGTTTCCGGCACGAGCAGCGGCTAAAAAGTCTTTGACCGGTTGCTCACCATCGCCAAAGCGGAGGGCAGGTGTCTTTTTGGTTTTCAACTGAGATAAGCTGCTGGTGGCGTGGATAGAGGGGGATAAACGCATGGGAAAGAATCTCCTTTATCGATGATAAAAATGGTGTGTCTTCTGATGAAATAGATGCCCTCAAGATGAAAAATTGCGTTTTGAGGAGGGCTTTGTTTACAAAACTTTATATTCCAAGAAAGGCTTTGAGTTTTGCCCAAAAGCCAGCTTGCTTTTCGTCATCATAGTTTATCCGTAAAGGCGGGTAGGAGCTTCCCTCAATGATATCTCGATAAAGGGTTCGAGGCGTTTTGAGGCTGAGGTTTGGCGAAGTTGTGGCACCATGAAGCACACCGTAGCGGTGACGTAGATTATTAATCATCATAAAGGCGATTTTGCCCTGGTTGTCTTGGGGTGTGAAACTCAGCGTGTAATTTTCTAAAATAGGGTTAAGGTCTTTCTCATCAGGCTCTCCTTCGTCGAGCAGCATTTTGTAAGAATGGTCTTTGGGGCCGAAGCCATTGTCTCTGAGGTAGTTAAAGGGATCTGAAATTTGCGGCTGAATATGCTTCTCGGCGTCGGCGCAAGCAGGTCCATAGGTGAGAGTAAACAAATAATCCTGAGCATCCCCATCAAAATGAGGACTTTTGACTGTTGATCCGTAACCAGCACCGTCATTCTTTAAATTTGACCTCACAGAGATGTCGCGATTTTGCGGATTAAAGTGCTGCTTAAAGGCTTCATAAACCCCGAGCAAGGTTCGCACAGCAAAACGACGGGCCATCACATGATTTGCGGTTTCAGTCTCGTGATTTTCAAAGGGGGTCACCACATAGGCAAAGCCTGCTTGCTGGGGCTGGAAAATCCCCTCTTTTTTTCGGATGAGTTGTTGCCCCACCCGCTGAATAAAGGGTTCTGTAGGGAGGGCATCGGCCTCAATGAAAACAATATCACCTTTGGGGAGATAAAATTGGGCCTGATTCTGGGTTAAATGGAAGAGATTGCCATTAAAGTATGGGTTTCTAGGGAGTTGAGGCTCATCAAAAGGGGCCCATTGAAGATCTGTTGTGGAATCGGCCGCGACTATGCCTTTATTTTGAGGGGGATTTTGTCGGCTCCAGCCAAATCGGGGAGGCCTTGATGCCAGATGAGATTGGTTTATGGTTTTGATCATTTTCAACCTTTCAGTTCACTCAAAAAGTCCAGCTTAGGAAAATGAAACCCAGGAGATTTTTAAAATTGCCTTTGTTAAAAATTTATTTTCTTGAGGAACAAATCCGGTAGAAACCGTCATTGAAGTATACAAGGCGTAAAACGAAAAAAATAATTTTAGGCTGTAATGTGGTGGATAAAAAACGATAAAAAGAGAGGAAGAGAGGCTATGGGGAAAAAACGACGGGATGATTTTGACATTGATGAGGCTGCTATCGTTCTTGATGATTCAAGCATGATTGAAAAACTGTTGCTGGAGTCTGAGCGGGATAAATCCTTATTACGCGCCAGGGGTGCCAATTCTAAAATGAGACTGGACAGCCCTGATGTTCATTTTGAAGCGGAAGATTCTGACACTGAAACCTTGGTTCCGGCATCAGAGAGTCTTTCCACTGAAAATAAATATAGCTATCGCAGTGAT
>JANWIO010000070.1 GCA_025449835.1 Vampirovibrionales bacterium | reverse complement strand
TTTAAGCCGAAAAAAATCCATAAAACAAGAAGCAACATTTTGTAATTTCATTTGGATGGAACTAAATCAGTAATTGTCTATATTACCCAAGCTCGGAATAAAAACTATACAGAAAAATGAACCGACAAAATGGCTGAACAGCGGTAATTTTCCATGATTTTCACAAATCTTTGCAAGAACTTTATTAAAATTCTATACAAATCATATTTTTTTGTTAGAATCCTTTCATAGGTTATGCTTTACTAATCGTATTAAAGAAAGTGAGTTTAAGTTAATGAGTATATCCGCGTTATTAGTAAACATTCGGGGGAGGAATAATTAAGCTATGGTTACGGCGCAAACAGTTTCAAATAGTAGTGAGCGTTTGGTGAAATTCTTAGAGGACACGAACCTTCACAAAAAAGATTTTGCTGAAATGATTGGTGTGACATTGTCTTATGTCTACAGTTTAATCGGCGCTGAAGTGTCTTTTTCAACCAGAACAACCACATTAGAAAGAATTGCTGTTGTTATGGGGGCTCCTCCAGAATCATTCCCAGAGTACAAACACAGCGAAGAACCCCGCATTATTGATTATGGTGTCCAGTTCTTAAAAGACAAACAAAAAGTAGCCGGTCTCAGCAATGTTCAATTGTTGAAACGGTTCCCCAGATCCCAACGGGTTGAAATTGTTGATATGTGGCGAGGCGCTTTGCCTTTACCTTTGGATTGGAATCAACTCAGCTCCATTGGTGATGTGCTCAGTATCCCCAGAGATGAATTATACCCATACTGGGAAACCCGTCTACAACAAAACTTAATCGCCGGTGGCATTGATCCCTTGGCCAATGCACCTTTGATTCAAGCGATGTTTAAAGGCATTAAATCCTTCTTAAAAGTGTAACAATACACTTTCTCAATCACCGCATTTAAAAAGAGCCTCATTGCAACCCAGCAGTGAGGTTCTTTTTTGGCTTCAAACTCCTAAAACAAAGGGGATGGATTTGAAATAAAAGTAAATTAGCTGATTTTTCCGCCTTCTCGGGGGATTCTTGCAGACATATACACTTGAGGTAGCATATCTCGAATGGTGCGTACCTGAATTTGCCCGTCTTCCATTCGTATAATCAGGGATTTATCGGCACCATCTCCCCGCTCTAACTGGGATAAATAGCCCAGGGTGTTGATGGTGGGAACGGGATAGTCACCGTAAAACGCAAAAGCAACCGCTAGGGCGCCTTGGGTGGGATCCGTTGAAATCCCTTTTGATTCAATTTCTCGAAATCCCTCTTCTAAAACGCTTTTTGCAGGGTCGTTGTACCAACGGGCTGTAATATCAAAACGACTTGCCGTAATAATCTCGTTAATTGGCATAAGTAAAGCGGAAACCCCTGCATTTTTCTGAGAAACTTCTGCAAGCTTATTTCCTTCATAAGCGATACGGGCTTTTTGCATCAGTTCCCGAATTCGGGCTTCGTTTAAGACCTCTCCATCCAGTAAGCCTTTAGCCTGAGGACTACAATTCACGGGGAGCGTCTCAATTTGGGTTGCTGGAGAGCATGTTAACGAGATGCTACGCTCAATTTGATGATGCTGGGTGAGGCTCTCTAAAACGGCTTCAAAATTGAGTCCTGCCAATTTGGGATGAGACCGCAGACGTTGAAGGGTTTGTTGAAGGAGTGAAATTTCTTTTTGGCGGTCTGCCTCACTGTAGGTTTCCGTCAGAATATAATAGCCATCCAGATAGTCATCAGAGATGGGGGTAATCATGGTTGCTGAGACCGGAACACTGGCTTTTTTAAAGCTATCAACAATGGCATCACCTAAAATAACGTCTTTGGGATCCATGGTGTAAATATTGGTGCCAGTTTTGGCATGGATTCGGTAGGTATTGCCAAAGCGTAAGGGTAAAATCATGGCTGTTGCCTCCCCCAATTAGAGTTCACTACAAAATTAAGTGGCTTGGCTTGTCTTAAAATTGCGTCTGATTCTTGGCGGTTTGGTGTCGGGAGGGTAAAATCCATTCGCTTATCTCCCCAAAACGGAAGCAATTGCCCCAATGTTTGGATTTTTAACGTAAAATTACGGGATTTATCCCGATGGAGGGTCACAATTTGGGTGTCATGATCAAAATATTCGGCTGTGGCCAGCCAAGCTTGACAATCTGAACAAGGCGGTGGGCTGGTAATGGTGTCCAGTACCGGGTCAATAGAGTTTTCAACACCCGTATGGCGATGTGCTCCAGACATAATGAGTCTTTTTACCTTCAAGCCTTCTTTGGCTTTGGCCAAATACACCGGATCTGACGTTAATTTTTGCAAATCGAGCTTTTCCAAGGCTTTGTTGATAACCGCTACAATGCCACTGCGTTCGCCACAGAGAACATCATCTCGTGAAAATTCGGAATTCACCGCTGGAACGGCAAGACCATTCTGGAGTTCAACAATGGATGAAAAGCTTCTGCCGGAAATATGCTTTGTATCAGGAGTGACTCGTAAAAAATACTCATTTAATAAGCGTTTTTTACAGGCATGCTCATAGGCTTTGATGGCCTGCAAAACCAACCGACGTTTTTCGGCGGTGGTAAGCTTCATTTCGTGGGGTAAGTCCAGCTTGACGTTCTTTAATGTAATGCCATATTGGTCAAAAACCTGAGCATATCCTGAAAATTGTGGTGCCTTCACTGCGTTTAAAAACGGCGATGAAAAACGTGCCCGCTGAGAAGGGGTATTTGTTGGAAATTTGACCCTGACAAATGGTTGTATATTCATGTGAAGCCTATCCCCCACGGTATAAACACCTTGTTAATTTAGCTGAAATAAATGTTGAAGTAAATCAAAAATGTTTTTTGTCTTCAAATAATATGGCTTGGCTGTGTATCGGTGGTTTGCCCCATCAACAGATATTCCTCGAAAAAGTCTCTATGAAAATTCTCTTCTACAACTGTGATGGATTGGAGTATAGTTTGAATATGCCCATTACAGATTATTCTAAAGAAAAGTTGAAACACCGCCTTGCCAAGGCCATGGGGCATTTAAATGCGGTGTATAAAATGGTGGATGAGAAAAAATATTGTATTGATATTTTGCATCAACTCAAAGCCGTTCAGTCTGCCTTGGACAAAACCTCAGAAGAGATTCTGCGCCAGCACTTGGAAACATGTGTGGTGGAGGCGGTGAGAAACCAGGATGAACAGCGGGTTGTAGAAGAGTTAATGCAGGTGTTTCGCAAAGCGCCAGAACTGTATTCTTCCGAGGATGCTTCGCCATCTCTTCATTCTGTGTCACAGCCTCCAGCAAAAACGAAGTGTTGCGAGTAATTTAGCTTTTAATTTTGATCTCAGTATCCCCCCCCAGGGGTTAGCTTATCGGGTCCACATGTTTTGACTATAGTACGGGTGTTACAACTTGCTGGAACCGACTATGCTATGTACCATTCATTGTTTTCTCGAACAAAACTTGCCGCTACTCTTACCGTGTGTTCTATTGCTTGTGGCCTTTTGGGGCCAATGGCTCAAGCCCAAGTGCCAACTCTTTTGCCACAAGTTCAGAAGCCGATAATCCTTTCCAAGGACTCAATGGCTTCGACGACATTACAAACCGATGCTAAAAAACCGCTTTTAATAGCTCACTGTGGTATGGAAGGCTGCCCCATGAGCCAAGCCCAGTTATTGAATAGCACAAAAACATCTGCTGGGGAAAGCTCCGCTATGACAGACAGCTTGTGGGGAAATTTGATTCTCTCTATGGCGTTTCAACGCGATCCTGAGATTCAAGCCATTAGTCGGAAACTGGGGCATGTGAATACCCTAACTTTGGCCAGCGTGGCTGCGATTTCAGGGTTGGGCTTGGCCCAAGGCATTACCACACTCCACACGTTAAATGATGATCCCCATAAGAAATATCCGGTTATCCTTGGCTTGGTTGGCGCTGGTGCCTCTGTTTTTAGTATTGGTGCCACCATCATATTAAGTCATCGTTACCAGAAAGAGCTAAATGATAGAGAACTGGTAATTAAAAATCAGGTAATGACCATTATCAATGACTTTGAAGGCGGTGAGCCCACTGCTTTGGATAAAACCGCTTTAAAAGGGTTGATTGGGGAACGAGCCACCAATGAATTTATGGGAATTTGGCAAGCGGATCACCCCCGTTCTTCCGCAACAACCCCATCCACGCAAACGACTTCAAAACAACCAGGCTGTACACCAAAAGCGGCAACAGCTCAGATGTAATCGGTTTTTCATCACAAATTCAATGATTGGCTCTTGGAAGAATTTCATCCAGGGGCCTTTTTTTCTGCAACTAAGCGGCGCTATTGTTACGAATCGTTAAAGAAGGGGCATGCAATACACTCTTTTTATATATAATGCTTCAAACTTGATTGAAAACATTTAAACTGTTTAAAAAACAGGATTTAGATGAGGAGAAACATCAAATGACCACCATTAATTCTGTTCCATTTCGGCCAATGCGCCAAAAACAAAACCCTTTGCCCCGATTTTCAGGTGTTCTTGCAGATATTGAAAAATCGAGAAAAGCCCAAACGGAGGCCGAAGCTCTGGAAAATTTGAATAAAGATGTGGGCGGCGGTATTACCCCGAAATTGGTGTTTCATGTTATCCAGGAATTGCGTGAAAAAAACGCCCAATATCTGGCACAGCTAAAAGTTGATAGACAAAGAGAATATCAAGAAGCCTTAGGTCGCTATCAAGCACAACCTTTTTGGTCTCGTCTTGGTGGAAATAGTCTTAAAGAACCCAAAAAATCTGATTATATTGTCGATGCAGAACCAAGCGCATCAATAAGCGATATTGAGAAGCATTTATTGCCGGTAACCATTGACGCCAATAAGATAAAAACGGTGAAAATCGGTGTTCAAAAAGCGCTTCAGTCACTGTATACCTGGGGCCTTACCAAAGAAATTTATTGTGGCCATTTAATACCTGCAAATAATATTTCTGTCTCACTTCTCGCTGCTTTAGAGGCAAAATAGAAAAATAGTAGCTGAGGTATTGCTAAATAAAGATAGATTTGTTTGTAATGAGGGTCCGTTCCCTCCCCTCAAACACCCCTCCCTGACTTTTTTGAAGGGCTTCGCCCTTCACCCGTTTTTTCTCTAATGTCTTCTTATTTAGTAATACCTCAGCTGAAATAGATCGACTTTGAAGCGGGTGTTCTTAGTCCACTCTTACGTAAAATCGTCCCAATAAGGGCCGAAATTGGCTTTCTTTATAGTGGGCAATCTGGAGTTCGGCTTCTAATGCCTGAATCCGTTTGAGCTGGGTTTCAATTTGTTGTGCCATCACCTGGTTGTCATGTTGCAAGTCGGTGAAGCGAAAATACTGTGCCAAAACATCCGGTTTTGATAAATACGTATGAAGCCGGGATGCAATCCGCTCAGAGAGCTGGTTGAGGAAGCGGGCATCTTCACTGGAGGTGGTATCCTCAGACTGAGAAACCCCATTTTCTGGCGAAGTTAATTCGTAGGGCTCTTTTAAAGCTTCCTGATGTTGCTGTTGATAAAGTTCTTCCAGGGTTTTTAAGTCTTCACTAAACTGAAAAGCATCTGCCCAAGTGTCATAGGGTGTTTTCATCAATTTTAAATGTCCTCTTTTCTCCTGACGCGTATTATACCCCATTCCCCTTTTTACGACGAAGATACTTGAGAAGCGGAAACCTGTTTTACCACATCATATGCTGCTAAAATCGCCTTCATCTTTTCGCTGTTGCCGTCGGGCATATCGGGGTGATGGGTTAGCACCAATCGTCGAAATTGTTGACGAACCTCTTGAATACTGGCCCCGGGTGAAAGCTGAAGGGTTTGGTAAGCCTGCTTAATGGCATGGGCGGATTGATGAGGAGGGGTGCCATTGTTTTTGTGTTTGTATCCCGTTTGTCGATTGGCCCACTCATCAAAGGTTTCGCCATCACTTTCAAAACTATCTCCCCAGTAGTAGTTTGCATAAGAACCTTCTCGCAGGCGCTGAGCGTTTTTATAATGCTGCTCCACATCTTGTTTAAATTGTAAAATGGTCCCCTGGCGTTGAAACGGGGTTTGCTGATTAAAGGCATCAATTTGTTTAAAAGAGGTAAACCAAAAGTAATGACGCCAATTTACGTCTTGGCCAATCCGCTCCAACTCATAGTCTCGCAAACTTTCTAACAGATGCTTGTCTTGGGCGCTAATTTGTTCCCGAAAATAGGCAAATACCCGCAACCGATAGGTCTCTCGTTTTTCCTTTTCGGCTTGGCGTTTGGATTGCTTTGCCCGAAAATACGATTCAATATCTTGTTGAATCTGGTGTAGATCTTGGTGTGAAAACTGTTTGAGGGGATTGGGTTCAATCTCATCCATGGGAAGCCAATCGAGGGCCTTAAAGAACTCGACCAATCGGTAGCCACGCTGGGACATGGAACCGGATTGGAGGTATTGAACCAACGCATCCCAGGAGGCTTTGGAAAGAAACGGGCTGATGGGCAAGGAATCCAGCGTTTTGAGCCAATTTTGATCTGCCGAAACCATGCACGTTCCTTCCAGGCGATTACACTATCCATAGTGTAGCATTTTTTAATTCTGGGATCTCCCTCTTTTAAATAGCAAGTTATTTGCTTCGACAAAGTTTGTTGCGCAGGGCCTGTTCCTGCCCTGCACCGCCCCTGTTTTTCTCTTGGGGCTTTGCCCCAAAACCCATCAATTGAGGGTAAAGGGCGTAAGCCCTTTAAAAAATTCAGGGAGGGGTCCAGAGGTGGGAACGGCCTCTGGGCAATGATTTTATCGAATATAACTAACTTGCCATTCGATCTTCCCATTTCATTAAAGTCGAAAAAGTTGAAAGCGTGGGTTCAGATTTTTGGAGTTTGGTCGATAAATGAGATGGCGATACGGCTGTTGAGGTTTTGGTATGCGTTGTTCATTTAGTCCTTTGGTTCGGCGAGGCATAACGGGGATGATAGTCATCATCCTATTGGTATTTGCCTCAGGAAAAATCAAGGCTGCGGAGCCCGATCCCAGTCAGTATCAATATCAGCTTCTGAAAGGAGCTATTATTCCGGTGTTGCTCCAAGAGTCGGTGTCGAGCCAAACCGATATGGTGGGGCAACCCGTGAGTGCCGAGGTGGCGCAAGATATTTATATGGGCAATACTCAGGTACTCTCCACATCAGATCGGGTTTTAGGGCATGTGGTAGAAGTTGCACCGCCAATTCAGGGGAGAAATGCCATTTTAAAGGTAGTTTTTGACACATTGGTCCTCACCAATGGGATTCAAATCCCCATTGAAGCCATGGTGCAAACGGATAATCCTGATCATTCCTGGGGTGGGGAGTTGACCCCAGGGACGGTGCCTCAGATTGTGCCGTATAAAATCTATCAATTGGGCACCTATGGCAGAGTGATGTATGATGGCCCCCGATTGATGGGTAAACCGGTGAGTTTTCTGCCGGGGGAGCGCTTGCTCCTGGTGTTGCAACGTCCAGTTTCATTGTATGCCTTTTAGCGACATAAACAGCTTTTCACCATTTTTACAATTGATTTTACAGATCCTCCTTGTTATAAAGAGTTTTACAAATACACTCAAAATTTGAGTTGTAAATTTAGTAACAGGAGGATTTATTCGAGATGAACCCAGTTCAGTGTCGTTTTGGAATGATTAAGGTGCGAGAGCATTATGGGAACCAGCAATTCTTTAAGCCTGGTTTGGAAATTACCTTAACCGATGAGCATTTAGATTTATTTCCCAAGATGGAAGAATATCCGAATCAGGCACTCTGCATCTGCCCGAAAAAAGATTCTGTGAAGGGAAAACCTTTAGAACTTGGCGCCTCTGAAGGTGTTTGGATTAGCCAAGACGACCATATGGCTCCTCTGGGAAAACTTTTGTATGTTCTTGAAAATATCTTAATCCGGGAAAGACTCAAAACCATCCGTGATCATCTTCCCACTTGGCAGGGGCGGACTAATCCGCTTCGGGTGGGATTAACCAAAGCCATTAATGCCTTTGCAAAGGAAGAAGAGGAGCGCGCTAATCTGGATATTCCAGGTGGCCAAAACCTTCAGTTGATTCAAATGTATTTTAACGATGTGAAGCAAGCCTACACCAAGATGCTTAAAGAACAAGAAGCATAAAGCCTACTTGTCTCTTTGTTTTAAAAAATACAAGTTCTAAAGAAAGAAAGCTTTTAGAGTCGGGTCCGTTCCCTCCCCGAGGAGCAAGCTCCTTCTTATCGAAGGGGTTTCACCCCTTTCGGGGAAAAGCGATTTTCCCATTCTATTTAAAAAATCCCATTCAATGGCTTTTTCCCTATCCCCAAATTTATCCCAGGGGATAGGGTTGGGACAGGGCAGGATACAGGAGGCCCTGCGCAACCAACTTGGCCGAAGCAAATAACTCGCTATTCGAATTATGAAAGAGAGAAATTACCCTTTGGTGGCCTCTAAGTCTGTGGCATAAACCGAAATGGTTTTATTCAAGTTGGTGAGGTTGATGAGGTTGTTCACATACCCTTGAAGGCCGCAAATGCTAAAACTGCCGCCGGCTTCTTCGGTCACCCGTTTTCCGGAAAGCAAGACACTTAAGCCGGAACTATCCATAAAATTGACCTGACTGAGGTTTAACACCAGATTTTTTTGCCCTTGCTGGACGAGATCGCCTAGCATGCTTTTTAACATCTCTGCGTTCCGAAAATCAACGTTGTCCGTTTCAACGTCAATTACAGACTTGGAACCTTCTTGTCGAACTGTAACTGGAACCTCATTCGTCATATCCGCGTTACCTCTACAACCATAAACTTTCCTATTATAATAATGCGTGAACCGCTATTAAATATCGTACCCTAAAAAATTATATCCGGGGCAAGTCATCAGAAAAACCCTCTTTATGAAGGGGATCTCCATGAGAATTTCTGCCAGAATGTTGTTTATTCCATAAGTAATGTACTTGCGTCCCCTTTTAGAATCGCATTATGCTAAAACAGATGAGAAAACAGGATGAGATTGACCCATGAAACTTTCCGGTGCCGATATCCGAACCCAGTTTATTCGATACTTTAAAGAGCAACATGGCCATTTACATGTTCCCAGTGCTAGTTTGGTGCCATCAAACCCAACGGTTTTGCTGACACCAGCTGGGATGTTGCCATTTGTACCGGTATTTTTAGGGATTGAACCCCCTCCTAATCCACCTAGGGCGGTCTCTGTGCAAAAATGTGCCCGTGTGAGTGGGAAAGCATCCGATTTAGAGTTTGTGGGACGGACTTCCCGGCATCACACCTTTTTTGAAATGTTGGGAAACTTTAGCTTTGGGGATTATTTTAAAACCGAAGCCATTACCTGGGCCTGGCAGTTTGTCACCGAGGTTTTAGAACTCCCGAAAAATCGGTTGTGGGTCTCCATCTATTATTCAGATCAGGAAGCCCGGCAGATTTGGGAGCAAAAAATGGGGGTTGATCCCTCTCGGATTATAGAACGGGATGAAAAAGATAATTTCTGGGGACCTCCTGGGGCAACGGGACCTTGTGGGCCGTGCTCTGAAATCTATTTTGACCGAGGCGAGAAGTACACCTGTGGCCCGAACTGTAAATTTCCAGATTGCGATTGCGATCGCTACGTGGAAGTGTGGAACCTGGTGTTTATGGAACTGTTTAAAGATGCGGAGGGTAACTTTACCCCCTTGGAAAAGAAAAATGTAGACACCGGTATGGGCCTTGAGCGGATTGCCATGGTGATGCAGGAGGTGAATAACACCTTTGAAACCGATTTGCTATTTCCTATCCTTAAAAAGGTGGGCGATCTGACCGGGCATAAATATCATGAAGATCCGCAAACCGATGTGGCGCTCAAAATTGTGACGGATCACATTCGGTGTGTGGTGTTTGCCATTGGCGATGGTATTACACCTAGCAATGAAGGACGGGGCTATGTCATTCGCATGATATTGCGTCGTGGGATTCGCTATGCCAAAAAGCTGGGAATGCAAGAACCCATGCTGTTTAAGCTTGTCTCCACCATTCGGGATATGTATCAAGTGGCTTATCCAGAACTAAAAACCCACTACAACCATATTGTCGAAACCATTAAATCTGAAGAAAAACGTTTCTTGGAGACCCTTGAGCGTGGCTCTCGTTTGCTGGATGACGTGATTGAGAAATTAAAATCGTCAGGTAAAACCAAAATTGGCGGAGAAGATGTCTTTAAGCTCTATGATACCTATGGATTCCCTGTAGAACTTACCGAAGAAATCGCTCGTGAAAATGGGCTAACCATTGATGAAGAAGGGTTCCATCACGCAATGGATGCCCAGCGAGAAAAAGCCCGATCGGCACAAGGGGATAAAATACTGGTGGCCGATCAGGTGTATTCTGAGATCCTGAAAGATGTGGGTCCCTCCCAGTTTTTAGGCTACGAGACCCTGGACAGCACTGCTCAGGTGATGGCTCTGGTTCATGATGGGAAACGTGTGGAGCGCTTTGGTGGAACCAATCAGCCCTTTGAAATTATTCTGGATCAAACACCGTTCTACGCGGAATCTGGTGGGCAGATTGGGGATCGGGGTATTCTCTATATTGCGGCAGGGCAAAAAGCCCAAACCATTGTGGTAAAAGATACCCAGAAAATGGGAGATCTAATAATCCATAAATGTCTCTTTGATCAGGGCGGCGATATTGCGGTGGGTACTACGGTGCAAGCCGAAGTGAATCCTGATTCTCGTATTCGAACGGCTCGCCATCACTCCGCTACACATTTGCTTCAGGCCGCCCTGAAAAAACTCTTAGGAAACCAGGTGGCGCAGGCCGGATCGTCAGTTGGCCCGGATAGTGCTCGCTTTGACTTTACATTTCCAAGGGCTGTGAAATCGGAAGAGCTTCGGCAAGTGGAAATGATTGT
>JANWIO010000069.1 GCA_025449835.1 Vampirovibrionales bacterium | reverse complement strand
GACCTCGCATAATTGATTTCCAATGGTATAAACAGGATTAAGGGATGTTAGAGGGTCCTGAGGAATGAGTGCAATCTGAGATCCACGAATTTGTCGCATTTCATTTTCAGGCAATTGTGTTAAGTTCATCCCTTTAAACCAGATTTCCCCCGACTCAATATATCCTGGTTTGGGAACCAGCCCAAGAATAGCGAGGCTGGTCATGCTTTTTCCGCAACCCGATTCTCCGACAAGGCCAAGAACTTCTTTAGAATCAATGGAAAAACAAAGTTCTTTAATGGCGTAAGCCGGTCCTTCTTCTGTTGAAAAAGCCACCGCTAGGTCTTTAATTTCAAGCAAATGATTCTGATTTTTTTCCATAACAGTCGTATTATACTGCATACGCCAAAATTAAGGGGGGTTCTAATCACCCTTCAGGGCGAATAAAAATTTAAGGCATTTGCGAAATATCATATTAGCCAAAGGCTTCTCCTGGCATACTATTTCTAGAGTGGACGTAAAATGCTCGGTAAAGTCCTCTATTTGGAAGGAGTCCTAAAGCGTCATGCAACGTGTTCTATCCGCCATTTTTAGTCGTGAGCCATACAGTGCGAGTCGAAATTTATTTATTAGTGCTATTTTTTGGTTAGTTGTTGGAACCTCGTTTGGCTTATTGGCCTCAACGCAATTTGATATGCCGGACGCTTTGTCTGGTGTTGCTCAATTATCTTTTGGTCGCCTTCGGCCAGTCCATGTGAATACTGTTTTAATTGGCTGGCTGTCCATGGGGTATATCGCATGCATGATGTATATTATTCCCGTTCTTTCTGGGCGAAAAGGAATGTGGAGTGAGCGCCTGGGTAATATTACAATGGTTCTCTGGAACCTGGTTATGGCGACCGGAATTTTGACCATTTTAAATGGGGACACCGAGGGGCGGGAGTATGCTGAATTAGCGGGGACTATTCATATTGGCCATACGAGTATACAAGTGTTGGATTGGGCTGTTTTAATTGGATTGTTGACGGTTGGTATTAACGCTTGGATGACGGTCTTAACGGGAACAGAGAAGAAGTGGTATGTGTCGATTTGGTATTTCTTGGGGGCTTTATTTTGGTTCCCAATCGTGTATATTATAGGGAATCGGGGGTTTGTTCAGCTTCCAGGCCTTGATGATGCGATTACTAACTGGTTTTATGGGCACAATATTTTGGGGATGTGGTTTACGGTTGGTGGTATTGGGATTATGTATTACTTGATTCCACGGTTTACGGGGAATCCTTTGTATAGCCATACTTTATCCATGATTGGGTTTTGGACCATTGGGATGTTCTATGCCCCTACCGGAACACACCACCTTTTGCAATCTCCTTTGCCAGAGTGGTTGAAGTCGGTTGCCGTTATTTCGAGCGTATTCTTGTTGGTGCCAGTACTAACAGTATTAACGAATTTCTTTATGACAATGAAAGGAAAATGGTCTGCTGCTGCGGATCATATTGCGCTTCGCTTTGCAATTTTTGGTGGGGTGGGTTATCTGTTGACGTGTATCCAGGGGCC
The DNA here is from genome assembly GCA_025449835.1 of Vampirovibrionales bacterium. Taxonomy (GTDB): domain Bacteria; phylum Cyanobacteriota; class Vampirovibrionia; order Vampirovibrionales; family JAGQHJ01; genus JANWIO01. Next base: position 16,684 of record JANWIO010000069.1, on the reverse strand, counting down.
ATTTCAGGCAACCCGTTCGGTTAACTGGTATATTCATTTTACCAACTGGGTTGTAGGGCATGCGCATTTGGCGCTCTTTGGTACGTTCTCATTCTTTGTATTTGCTGCAAGTTACTACATTATTCCTCGGGTTACAGGGCGTAAGATGTATAGCAAGCCTTTGGCTGTGTGGCACTTCTGGCTAGTAGCATTAGGTATTATTATTATGGTTTTGGATTTGGTCATTGCTGGTTTGGTGCAGGCTGCGGGTTGGCACGCTGGTATTCCAGTTGATCAATGGGTTGTTGAGCTTGTCCCGTATTGGTGGATACGTTCGTTCTCTGGAGTCATGATTGTTTTTGGCTCTGCGCTGTATATGTTTAATGTGTATAAAACAGTTTTCCATCCTGAACAGTGTGAGGCGCTACCGCATTCGCCGACAGGAGTTGTGTATGTCTAGCGTCGGTATTAATCAGGATAAGAAGGAAGAGGACCTTCAGTTATGAGAATCAATTATTTAGTTGCAGGCGGTTTTGTTGTTCTTATTTTCTGTGTCATTATTTATGTCGTTACGGTTTTACCAGCTGCGACATTTCATCCCGTCCCTACGGCTGCTGCGCATCGTTATACCCCTAAAGAGTTGGCCGGTAGAAATATATACCGACGTGAAGGGTGTTTCTATTGCCATAGCCAGTTTGTACGCTACCAGGATAGAGGGGCAGGCGAAATGGTGCAAGCAGGAGACTATATGTTCGAGACACCTAACGTGCTTGGAACGGAACGGACAGGTCCTGATCTTTCAAATGTTGGTGGGAAGTATCCTGATGAGTGGCATCGTGCTCACCACCGTGATCCTCGTCGTGTGAAGCCTGGATCGATTATGCCAAGCTTCTCTTATCTGTCGGATAATGATTTGGATAATTTGATTGCCTATCTCCAAACCCTTGGGGCTGGACGAAAATTGCCTTCTTGGGTTTCACCGCCGCAAGAAATTCGGGATGAATACGAACGAATTAAATCCCATGTAAATGTTGATTCGTCCGCAGCTGCAAATGCTGGTCGTGGTATTTTTATGCAGAACTGCTCCGTTTGCCACGGGGTGCATGCTGAAGGGAATGGTCCGATTAGTTTAACAATGGAAACCAAGCCTGCTAACTTTACGCGGCCTTTCTATAAAAATTACTCGGATGCTATGTGGTTCTGGCGGGTTAAAGAAGGCTTGCCCGGTACCCGTATGCCTCGTTGGGGTTTAACATTGGGTAACGAACAGATGTTGTATCTGGTTGCATATCTCAAAACATTGCCTCAAGATTCAATGCCTGCAGGGAAAGAAATCCATAGTTTGAACCAGATCGACAATCCGCATGTGCTCGATCAAAACTTCAAAACGATTACGGGTTTAATGAAAGAAAGTGGTAATCGTTATGGAACAAGTCGTAACGAAGGAGTGCATGAATAATGTGTGCGAATTGCCAGCCAGGAGGAGGCGTTTCTGGTTTAACAGGTCTCATTATGGCTCTGGTGATCTGTGCTCTTTTCTTTGTTGTTGCGGTTGGGGCTATGTATATGGCCTCTCGCTCCGGGAGTTTGGATGACCTGGAGGATACAAAATACCGCATGCTAGAGGATTAAATCAGGAGAATAAGCAATGAGTGATGACGAAAACGAAAAACAAGCATCCTCGAAACCAAAAGAGGATTATGCTGAATTTGAAATAGGAAAACATCGTGTTCCTTGGTTTTTATGGTTTTTCTTTGCAATCATTATTGCTTGGGCTTCAATATCGTGGATTAAGTTTTTTGGTTATTAGGTGGCGTCAAATGCATATAACATCAAAAATTAAGATAAACACAAACATTGTAGGGCTTGTAGCGCTCAGTTTGGCTATTATTATCCCGCTTTCGGGCTGTGTGGCCACTGAGAAAAAATTGACCAAAGATCAATTTTTGACCAAAGAACCTGTTTTAAACAAACAATTGTCTCAAGAAGACTTTGCATTCCCGTCTCGCCCTCCCAAGCTCAGTTTAGGTCAAACTGTTTTTACGCAAAATTGTGCAACGTGTCACACTGCATCCTCAATGACGTATGACAAAATTAAAGATACCCGTCCGATTGATACCTATTTGATGCTCACCAGAGGGGATCATGGCCACCCTACCTTTCCGAAGTTAACACGTGATCAACGATGGGAAGCAATATTTTATGCTCGATACCTGGCCGGTGGGGCGGATATTAAAAATAAAGATGTTGCTTCTATATTTGGGTCTAACTGTGCGGTGTGTCATGGTGCAAAAGGATTTGCAGATGGCCCGTTGTTCACAGGGCACCCTGCTGCACATGAGTTAGGGTTGGCGCCGATTAAAGATGAATTTGATCCACCACCGGCAAACTTCCATAGTTATTCTCGGATGTATAACCGAACGGATGACCAGTTGGTAAAATTTATTTCTGAGGGGGTGTATCCCTCTGCAATGCCTTCATGGCTGGGTCGAGAAGACCTGTCTAAGGGCGTTGTCTTCAATGAATCACTGATTCGTGATTTGGTAAAATATGTAAGACAGTTCTCTTATGAAGATGATTTACCAGCGTCGAGCGGTAGTTCAACAACTTCAGCAAAGCCAGCTGGAAAGAAAAGTAAATTGTTAAGTGCTGCCATACCCGGTGCTAAATTAAGCAAATCGGAGAAACATTAACAATGAATAGACGTTCATTTTTAAAGTTTTTATTGAGTGTACCTCTTCTGGGTGCAGTGGTGCTGTTTGTTTCACCTTTATTTCGATATTTAAAGCCAACAGCGGGACCTTTCCCTGAGGGAATGATTTCCAAGCCCGATTCACCCAAAAGTGTAAAAAATATTACTTTTCCTTTATCTGATTTTCCGAAGCCCTGGTTGGTGCAAAAATTTACCTATGAACAAAATAGTCCTGAGTATACGCGCCAAGGTGCCCAAATAAGTCGTATTCCAGGATTTGCGTTACGTATTCCTGGAAAAACCGATAGTGATTATCAATTTGTGGTTTACAGTCGTATCTGTCCTCATATGGGTTGTATTTTTAATTATGTTCCTGATCCCAGTGTTGCGGCTGCCGAGTATAATTACAGGCCACCTTCAGGATTGCCTGTCTTTGCATGTCCATGTCACTTTAGTGTCTATGATCCTTTGCAAATGCAAGATGGCATGACAGGTAAAGTGGTTAGTGGTCCGGCACCACGTCCACCAAGGCATTTTACATTTAAAATTGATGCTGCGTCTCAGCAACTTGTTATATCTGATTTAGAGAAGGGAGGAATCTCCTAAAATGTCGACTGCTGTCACGGGTAAAGCCTCTGAGGCTGTGGAAAAGATCTCCCATTATCTTTCTGATCGTTTCGGAAAAATGGATATTTTTGACGAGACACGGGTTGATCTACAAAAATCATCGCCTTGGTATCAACTCGGAAGCATTGCTTATCTCTATTGGATAGTTACAGTTGTAACGGGATTGATTCTCATTATTTTTTATATTCCCACAACTTTTCAGGCCTACGATACCATTACGGTGATTAAGGATAATTTATTACTAGGGATTATTCGAGGATGTCACAAGTATGGTGGAGATGCCATTATTATTGCCTCGACACTAAAAGTCTACCGGATGTGGTTTCGGGGAGAATATAAGAATAAAGGTGAATTTTCCTTTATTGTTGGAATGATCGTTTTGGTTGCTGCTATGTATTCTGGGTTAACGGGCTATCTGTTAATGTGGAACCAACGGGCCTTTTGGGCTACTAAGATCTTTGCAACCTTTCCGACATATTTAGATATTCAGCCCTCTAAAATGATGTGGTTCTGGCCTCAATTGGTTGGTTTTTTAACGTCAACTTGGGGAAATGCGACCTTTATGGGGCGTAATATTTCTCAAATGTTGCTGGGTGGCGCTTCTATTGGTCAGGCAACCATGACACGTTTTTATTCACTCCACTTTGGGATTAGTTTAATCGCCCTCGTGATTACAGAACTTTATTTTTACAAACATCGCTATCACCGAATCAACATGAAGTGGTGGACGGTGATTATGTTTATTGCCATGTTGGTTTTTGTCTCTATTGTTTTGCCTGGAGCGATGGGAGGAAGGGCAAACCCGCAGGTAACACCACTCCCCATTCTCTCTGACTGGTATTTCTTAGCTTTATACCAATTATTGAAGTATATGGATCCTTACTGGGCTACAATTTGGACTGTGGGAATTCCGTTTATTACCCTTGCTCTGATGTTTTTAGATTTTGGTCCAGAAAGAAGTATTTGGAAGCGACCTATTTTCTTAATGGCAGGTCTTGTCGGATTATTGGATTTTATCGCCTTTTCTTTGCTGATTTTGGCCGATGTTGCTGATATTCATAGAGACCCGCCTATTTGGTATGCACAAATGATCATTATGATGACCGTTGGTGAGTTATGGCATTATGGCCTTTATAAACAAATGAAAGTTTGGTTATTCTGGGTGATTCCTAACTTGCTCTTTAGTGGTTGGTACTTCTTCTTGTATGTCTGTCCAAAACCGACTTTACCAAGCTCTTTAACGTGGTTTTATCAGAATAATCCTGTGGTTGAGCCTAAAGCATTGGACTTTGTGCATCATCCCTATGTCACCATGTATTTCGGACTGTCTGTCTTTATGGTGATTTTGACGTTTATCTTTTTCAAAACTCAGCAATCTTCAACAAAAGCTGTTAAAACCATTGAAGTGGGTGCTGCATGAAGATAGAGCGACGAAAAATGATTTGGTGGTTGGCCTTTGGGATTTCAACATTTTCTTTATCCCGGGTGTTTGCAGCATCTCGTCTATTAACTGCTGGGGCCGGTCAAGGCAATGTATTTGATCTGCTATTTTGGATGTTTGTGATGGTAGCAAGCTTTATGGTTCTTGGGTACGATTCCTACATGAATGCTAAGATAGAAGGAAAAGTGACTCGTTCCATATGGGTTTTTGAAAAGTTTTATCAGTTGCGACGTCGGGAGAGAAGCCAGTAATGCCAATTATCAAGGTTTTGAAAATTTTAGTTGCTGCAATTTTTTCTATAATAGGCCTCATTGGACTTTATCAGATGTTTCATGCAGAGGTGAACACTGCACACCAGTTTCATTTTTATTTTAAATGGGCCTTGGGAGCAGGTATTGTGTTCATAGCTGTAGGAGCGGCATTAACTGCGTTGGATAAAGATGATGATGTTGTGACTGAATATGTCGATGAAAAAGCGAAATAGGAGATAGCCAACGTGTTCGGCCAGGCAATTTCGAATGGATATAAAGGTATTATCGGCCAGTTTCAAAAGCTGACCCTTACCATAGAGAGCGTTTTAAATAGTATTTTTTCTCAAAAATACAATCCTTTTTATTATCACGGCGCATTGCCCAATTTTTTCTTGTGGGTTTTATTTGTTTCAGGTCTGTTGCTTTTTGCATACTACAATCCCACGTTGCAAGGGGCCTATCCTTCCATTGACTATATAACCGATACGATTCCCTCAGGGGCGCTGTTTCGATCCATTCACCGGTATGCAGCAGATGGCATGATGATATTTGTGCTACTCCATTTTTTCCGGGTGTGGTTTACCGATCGGTATCGTGAGTATCGTATCTTACCTTGGATTACTGGGGTTGTATTGATATCGGTCTTGTTTCTTGCCGGGTTAACAGGGTATCTGTTGATTTGGGACAACAATGCCGTAACATTGGCTTATGTTACTTCTAATTTGTTGAAGGCGTTGCCATTTGTGGGTGTTCCCTTGGCCAATTTTTTCTTGGCTGGTAGCATTGTTACAGACTTTACCCTCAATCGTTTTCTCTTTCTCCACCTTTCAGTTCCTGTTTTAATGCTATTTTTGTTGTGGTGGCATTATTTAAGGATTACTCGGCCGGTTACCAATGCACCATTTGTCTTAAATTTAATGATGTTTGGTGGGATACTAATTGCCTGTGCTTTGTGGCCTGTTGGAATCAATGCACCACCAATCCTGTCAAATCCAAGTGGTGTGCTTAATATTGACTGGTTGTATATGCTACCCCACGGCTTAATTGCCAATGGTGCTAGTGTACAAACTGCTTGGACTGTCTTGCTGGGTATTCCCATTGCAATGTTATTTTTACCGTATATTCAAAAGAAACAATTTCGTGGCCAATATGCCCAAGTGGTGTTTGATAATTGTACAGGGTGTTCGCTCTGTTATCATGATTGTCCTTATGAGGCCATTGAAATGGTTGATCGGGATGATGATAGTCGATTTAAACGTCTTGCAGTTGTGTCTGCAGAAAGATGTGCAAATTGTGGTCTCTGTGTTGGGGCATGTGCCTTTAAAGCTATTGAAATACCTCGCATGACCACTGAACGTGTCTTTAATGATATACAAGTTGCTTTAGCTGGGAGCAGTCAATCGTGAGTGCAAAGAAATTAAAAGTTATCGCCTTAGTTTGCGAGCGAAGTGTTAATTTTAAGGATAAACTGGACAGTGATAAGTGTTTATCCGATTGCTCAGCTGTCCAAGTCATTCAAGTTCCTTGTAGCGGTCAAATTCAACCAGCAATGATTGATACGGCTCTAAAACAAGGTGCGGATGGTGTAATTACTACTGGATGCCGCATTGGAGATTGCCATTATCGTGAAGGCAACAAGTTCTTAAAAGCACGTCTTTTGGGTGAACGTCAACCCAAATTGAGAGCATCTGTTGATCGGAAACGTATACAAGCTTATTGGTTGTCAGCTTTGGAGTTTCATCGCTTCCATGAGATGGCCAGTGACTTTGTGAAGTTTTTGGATTCCTATGAGCCAGAAGGCGCTCAAAAGTCACAAAAAAAATCGGTTTCATAAAGGGAGTAATTAAAGATGAGACCTGCTAAAATAGAGTCAAAAGAAGAAGTAAGCCTTTTTGTAAGGTACATTTGGTTTTATGCCTTTTTCTTCTTTTTAATGATCATGATTGCCAGTTTTGGTTTGATTGCGGAAGCATAATCCAGGAGAACACAAGATCAATGTCAGAAAATGAAACTGAATCTCATGAGAATTTAACTGTCGCTGAGTTTTTTGAGGAATATTGGATATTGCTCTTTTTCGGCGCATTTTTCTTCATGACCATGTTTTTACCACTCTTATTTATGAATCGGAGTAATCTTCTTTATTGGGGAATTGTGATTTCGTTGTGTATTGCAATGTGTTTGCTAACCATTCCAGGCTTAATGAGTCGAAATAAGAAACGTCCCTAAGAAATTGAAGATTTGTTATTTGGCATAAATCTCAAAAAACATTCAAGAAATCATCATCCATCTCGGATGATGATTTTGTTTTGTCTTCTAAGGAAGACCGTTGCCTATTTTTGTGGTCCAATAGAGACATCAACTCATCGCAGAAGGGATGTTTTCTTGAGTCCCATGATGCTTTGTGCTATATAAAAGAACACTTCATATTTTAACAGGAGATAAGATTCGGAATGGTTAAAATTCGGTTAAAGCGTTTGGGTAGAAAGAAAAGACCTTTTTATAGAATTGTGGTCATGGATATTCGTGAAAGAAGACAAGGTGCACCCTTGGCGGAGTTAGGCTATTTTAATCCTCTTTCACGGGAATTAAAGTTGGATAAAACCGCAGCTCAAAGCTGGATTTCTAAAGGGGCAATCCCTTCTGAAACCGTTGGTAAATTAATTGAAAAAGCACCAGAATCAGGTGAATTGATTGTTTTGGAAAGAGCTCAAAAAGAACGCCTTTCTAAAAAAGCTCAAGCTCGTTTAAACAAAGAAGCGGAAGCAAAAGCAGCCGCAGCAGAGCAAGCTCAAGTGTCTGCTGCCCAAGCTGAACTTGAGGCGTCTCAGCAAGCTCAAGTGTCTGCTGCCCAAGCTGAACCTGAAGCGTCTCAGCCAGCAGAAGAAGCCACGGCTCCTGATGAATCAGAAGCCGTGGCTGAAGCCTAAAAACACTCAATAATTCGTTTTACAAGAGTCTATCCTGTTCTAAAGGATAGACTCTTGAGTTTTGATGAATTTCGGTTTATATCAACGAAGAGCCCAGTCATTTATCGGATGTAAAGAATTATTAAATGCCCATCGGTTAGAGGCAATTTGAAATCTTGAAGGCTTTTATTGAATTAAATCGAGTTCAATATAAATAAGTGATGAGGTGAATCCCCAATGATCTGTGTTCGTCCTATATTTGCTGCACCCGCTGCCCCTCCCAAGCCTGCTGAAAAGCCCGCTCCCACGAAGCCTAAAGAGAATCCAGCGCCTTCAAAAGACCCCCAAACTCCTGAGCAAATTCCAGAACCCACGACACCAGAACCTGCAAGAGTTCCTGAGCCGGATCCGAGTAAACAGCATGAATTTTGCGTCATTGCCTAGCCCATGATTTCCCAAGGGATTGATTCCGGAAAACTACCCAAATCCCCTATTGTTGCCAAAAGGGTGCCAGTGGGGGGATTTAGGCTTCAAAATTTTATCTCCTCATCTCAGCAGGCGGTTTCTGCAAAGGACAAAGTCCGTTTTTCTCATAATCCTAAAATAGTGAAGGCGCTTTCAATTTATCAAAGATGTGTAAAAGTCGCCCAGGATTTAAGAGCTTCTCAAGGTCTTGCTGATTGTCTCGATACGGTGACGAGTGACAAGCGTAAAAAGGCCGTATCTCGGCTTGAATCCCGGTATTTACCCAAGATAAATTCATTGATTTTGCAGATTCAAAATATTAATTATAAAAATCAATCGGGTCTTGCACTGCTTCATTATGCAGCCCGGTGGGGACATACGGATACTCTCAAAACATTATTGACTAAAAAGGGCTTGGATCTTGAAATCAAAAATCCTGAAGGTCAAACGCCTTTATTTCTGGCAGTAAAAGACAATAATCTAGAAACCACTCAATTATTGTTAGATCATGGGGCCAATGTGAATGTTCAAGATCGTGATGGTGATACGCCTTTACTACAAGCCGCACATCATGGTAATCAGGCCTTACTTCAAACGTTGTTTCAGTTTGGGCCAGATATTGTAAAAGACAATAATATCGAATCTACTCGATTATTTTTAGCCCATGGGGCCAACGTGAATGTTGAAGATCGTGATGGCAATACGCCTTTAATGCAAGCGGTTTGTCATGGCAATAAGGATTTGGTTGAACTTTTAGTGCAGCATGGGGGCGATATTCACCATAAGGATCTCCAGAATACAACCCTTTTAATGAGGGCAGCAGCGGTTGAAAATGGCGAAGACGTGGTGAAATATTTGTTGGAAAAAGGCCTCCGTGTTGATGATAAAGATTCCAAAGGGATGACACCATTTCTTTGGGCGGCTGCCTATAATCCTAACCCAGCCGTTATAAAACAATTGTTAGCCCATGGATCTGATATTACAGCCCATACCAATACGTTTAATACGGCTTTGGGTTTAGCGGCAAAAGTGGGTCATAGAGCCGTTGTAGAATTATTATTGCAAGACGCTCGTATTAATTTAGAGGAACCAAATTTGCAGGGGGAAACAGCCTTAATGCTTGCAGTGAAAGCTGGGCATAATGCCATGGTTGAGTTATTAATTAAACATGGCGCAGATCCTGATGTATTGGGAGGGTTTGAAACGCCTTTAACCTGGGCTGTAAAAAATAACAAACCGGAGAGGGTTGCCTTGTTGCTCAAACATGGGGCGGATCCCAATGTTGAAGAACAATATGGCCATCATGCTTTTAATGCTTTAACATGGGCCATTATTCGAGGACGCAAAGGAATTGTAGAGCAATTACTCAACAAGGGAGCCAGTCTTGATGCACCGCAGAATTTTGATTATAACCTCACCCCCTTAATGTGGTCCTTATATCAAGGTGATGCCGGAATCACAAAATTATTACTGAACCATGGTGCGGTTTTTGATGATGAAAATGAAGCTGAAAACGCCTTATTAATGAAGGTCTGCTCTGAGGCCGCACTTCGGTTTAAAATTGAAGCCAGAAATTTTACTGGAGACGAGTTTAGAGCTTTACCAGACGTAAAGCTGAACAATTTTGAGGCTGTACAGCGAGATTTAAAGAAATTTTACAAGAAAATTTTTCAATGCTTGGTTGAACATGAGGTTGGCTTAACGGGCAAAATCAAATATGGCAAAGCCCTAGAAACGTTAATTTCTCAAAATAAGCGCCTTGCTCAGCAAGTGCAAGTGGAGTACGAAATTTCAAAATCTCTGGGCATTGCTATGGATGATCTGACAAATCGCTTGAAAGAAAGAGTTAAGAATAAAGATGAATCGATTCTCTTAAATTATTTGCCCCAATTTTTATTCTCTTTACCATTGTCTACTGTTCAAGGGATGGCCCGTGCGCTAGAGAGTCGTATGGATAATGATGGTTGGAGCAGAGGTTGGCATCCCAATGAAGCTGAGTTCATGTTATTTTTACGCCATCCTGAGAACTTAGAGCGGGATGAGAAAAAAACAGCGCCCATTACCAAAGCTTTAACCAGTATTACCCGATTTAGGCAACAAATTCCCGATACTGTGGTAAAAGCATGGTCGGATATTGGGCTGTTAACCCATGGATTTCGGTTTTGGCGATATGATGCCCTTTACAAAGAGGCCAGCCTGTTTTGTAAATTTGGGTTTGAGGCGCTTGAGAAAGATAAATTTGGTCAGGGATTTTTGTTTAACCCCACCCAACCTGGGAATGACTTGACGTCGTTGGATCCTAAAACCGCTATTGTTTTTCGCCGCGGGTATTTATTGGTAAGCCATCCAGAACATGGCACCCTGGTGATTCGCAATTCATCCAAAGTCTTTGGGCGGGATTTGATGGAGCATCCTGCACATTATTCGCCCAAGGTTTATTCGGCTGAGAAGCTGAAAACCTACAATCCTGAGGGGGATAATAGCCTCCGTCATATTTTAACGCCAGAGCTTTACCGAAAGCCTGAGTTTGAACCGGATCTTGTCTTCTTAACCGATGAATTGGTGAAACTAAAAGAAGATTATCGTCGCTGGAAACTGGATACCAAGGCCTTTGAAGTTCAAGGTGGGCGAAAAGTTTTCACGGGGCACCAGAGTCCAGGCCTAAAACCCATATTTGACTTTATTGATTATTTAAGCGATTTTACCGAGGGACCTTTGCCGGATTTGGCCTTTACGCATCCGGACTATCCTCCCTTTGAGCCTTACACGTTTAAAGATCGGAGTGGAAAAGTTCAAAATCGTTTTAAAATAACGCCTCAACGCCTTCGAGAGCTTCGGGATGTTGTGAATAAGACGTGGAGCGTGACGAAATATCCCCACTCGGATTGGGTTCGGTTTTTAAACCAGGCGGGCGTTCAAAACCGAGGTGAACTGGTATTGCTTGCACCTGAGACGGATGCTCCCGCAACGTAAATTTTTATGCTTTGATGTTTCAAAGTGTAAAAATTGCATGCAAAATCAGTGTTTTTAAGCCATTATAAACTTTAAAAATACCAGCGATGGGTGAGGAAGGCCAATTGTTCTAAAATACGATGACCCACATTCGATTCCAAACTGTTTTGCCGCCCTTGGGCCCTCGTCAGGAAATTCAAAAAATTTCCAGGCCTATTGCCTTTGAGCCGAGACACTTAACCGGTTCGGATACCGTGAACATTCGGTTTGGCGAGAAAAAAGAAAAAGCGTCTAAGGCCGATCCCGGATGCGTTCGTGCCTGGTTTATCCGAAACTTTGTTCCTGGATTTTTAAAGGTTGGCGTGGCTGAACTGGCAGGTGTAAATGGACGGCGTGTTCCACGTCAAAAAGAATTGTCAGAGAATAAAAATGTGAGTTCATTGATTTTGCAGTATATTGAAGCCCTAGAAGCTGCAAAAAATCGTGTGAGTGAGCGTAATACCAGAATTACCCTCCTTCACCAGAATTCCTGGGCAATGCGGAAAATTAAAAAGCGATATTTACCGGTCATCCATTCATTGATTGAGCAGGGTGAAAATCTGGATGCGCCCGGTGAGCTTGGAAAAAGGGCGTTACAATATGCCCATGAGTTTCAATTATTTGATATTGCAAATCATTTGATTCGTAGAGGGGCCAGTGTTGGATCAACCCTAGATGAAAAGATGAATTTGGCGAGTACCGTGATGGTTGAAAATCAGCTTGAAACCCTTAAATTGTTGTTGGAACATGGTCTTCCTGTTAACGGTGAGAATAGTTCCAGTGATACCCTCTTGATTCTGGCCACCCGCTTGGGGAAGCAAGATGCTGTAAAACTGTTGATTGAAAAAGGGGCCGACCTGAATCAGGGACAATCGAATAGTGGTTATACAGCCTTGACTTGGGCGGCTTCTCATGGCCAAGAGAAAATCGCTCAATTGTTGATGGCCAATGGGGCAGATCCAGATCTGAAAGCATCCAGCGGGGACACTGCTTTAATGCGAGCAATCGACACAGGTCATTCTAAAACGGCAAAGCTGCTTCTTGATGCAGGAGTAAACCTTAAAACAAGGGATAAACTTGGAATAACGCCCCTTTTGTTCGCCATACAGCATGGCAATTTGCAAACGGCCAAAGATCTTTTGGCGAGCGGAGCAAGCCTTTCAGAAGTGAATTATGAAGGTGAAGGGCCTTTTCATAATGTTGGGCGGGGAAATAATTTAAAAATGACTCGATGGCTTTTGGCCCAGAATATCAATATTGAGGCCCCTGATGATGACGGTGAAACGCCTTTAATGCATTGGGCGAGAAAAGGCGACTTGCCGATTATGAAACTGCTTTTACAAAAAGGCGCCAAGGTCAATGCTCGGGATAAGGGGGGTAAAACGCCTTTAATGTATGGTGTGCAGTATCCTAAAGTGCTTAAGCTGTTGATAAAGCATGGGGCTGATATTCATTCTCGGGATAATGAGGGAAATACGTGCTTAATGCATGCCGCTAATACCAGTTTAAACAGCGTTAAATATTTAATTCAAAAACAGGGCATGGATTATCGGGATAAAAATTTTAAGGGTGAAACAGCTTACCAAATGGCTAGAAACACCTATTATGACGACATTCCAAGTTACTTCGAAGATTTAGAGGATAAGGCTTTATATCGCCAGAATAAAGTGCAAAACCATGCTTCACCGGATCTTAGGATGAAAACTTTAATTCGGGCTATTTCCTATAAAGAGGACGAGCCCGTTTTATCGGCATTACCCCATCTTCTGTTTTCAAAGCCCATACGCAGTATTCATCGATATTGCCAAAAATTTGAGCGTTACATGGATGATAATGAACATGAGCAAGGGTGGCACCCCAATGAGGCAGAGTTATTTCTGTTTCTTCGGCATCCTGAGAATCTTAATCGTGAAATAAAAAAAACCGGACCGATTACCAAAGCCCTAACCAGTATTACACGGTTTAGAGAGCGTGTTCCAGATGCGACGGTGAAGGCTTGGTCGGATATTGGGTTTTTAACCCATGCCTTCAAGTTTTGGCGGTATGATACGCTGTACAAAGAATCGAGCTTATTTTGTAAGTTTGGGTTTGAGGCGATTTCAAAAGACAAATTTGGCCAAGGATTTTTATTTAATCCTGCTCATCCTAGCAATGAATTCACAGCGTTGGATCCAGATACCAGGGTGGTCTTTCGCCGTGGATATTTACTGGTAACCCACCCTGCGCATGGCACATTGTTGATTCGTAATTCATCCAAAGTCTTTGGTCGGGATTTATTATTGCACCCGGCTTATTATCGCCCAACGGGTTTGTCACTTGAAGAATTAAAAAACTATGAACCGATTACAGATGATTCATTAAAAAACATCTTAACTCCTGAGTTATACTCAAGCAGAGGAAACACGATTTCTTTGGATGGGACAAATATAGAAGAGCATGTTGTCTTTTCAAGATTAAAATTACCGGTTTTGGTGAACGAATTACTCAAACTCAAAACTGAATATCGGCGGTGGAAGCTAGACACTAAAGCCTTTGAGAGGCAACAGGGGCGAAAGATTTTTACAGGTCATCAAAGCCCTGGTTTAAAACACATTTTGGGATTTATCGATTATTTAAAAGATTTTGGTAACCAGCCCTTACCTGATTTGGCCTTCACCCACCCGGATTATCCTCCTTTTGAGCCCTATTCTTTTCAAAATCGCCAAGGCACCTCTGAAAATCGCTTTAAAATAACTGATGAACATTTACAAGAGCTTCGAGATTTTGCGTATGGCTCATGGAGCCGCCAAAAGTACCCAAATTCTCATTGGGTTCGGTTTTTGCATCAGGCTGGTGTTGAAAAACGGGGCGAATTAGTCCTTCTTGCGCCGGAATCAGCACCCAATCATGACGAAAAATCTTCTTTTTTGAAAAATGTCTGGGGCAATTTTAAAGGTTGAGGGGTGTTATAGAAATAGGCTTTTGTTGACCCCATAAGACCGCTCTCTTGTTGGGCGGAGATTGCCGAGATATGTGAGCTATTGATGAAACTCAATTCGATTCAAACCTTTTTAAAGCCCCAAAGGTCCTTTTTTCAGCCCTCTCATGGTGTGTTAAGCTCACAAAAATCTCCTCTATTTTCAGGGGAGGGGCCTTCTGGTGTTAAAAATATGCCTTTGATTGAGGTTTTAAGCAAAATAACCCGTGAATCTGATTGTTATTTCCCAAATGGTTCTCTGGCGAAGACCTTACTCCGCATGGGGGCCCATCTGGATGGTTGTGATTCTCATGGCAATACGGCTTTAATGTGGGCTATCTCTCAAAATAATTTACTGTTAACCCAAGCATTAATTGAATTAGGGGCCAATCTTGACGCCAAAAATAATGCCGGTGTTACCCCTTTGATCTTGGCAGTGCGTGAGAATAGTTTAGAAATGGTAAGATCCCTTGTTTGTCAGGGAGCTTCGCTAGAATTGGCTGATAAAGAGGGGGTTACGCCACTAGTACATGCCATTCATCATGGCAACACGCCTATCGCTAAATATTTTATCGAGGAACATCTCCGACGAGACTTAGATATAAATGGCGGATGCCAAGGGCTAACCCCTTTAATGTGGGCTATCAAAGATAACCGTATGGGAATTGTACAGTGGCTCATAAGTAGAGGACGTGTTAACGTTAATACCAAAGTGTTGCCATCTCGGATATCTCCTCTGATTATTGCGATTAAAGGCGTTGCACCACTTCATAGCTTCGATATGGTTCGTGTTTTGCTCGAAAGTGGTGGGGCCGATCCCAATCTTATAGATAAATATGGCCAGACCCCTTTAATGTGGGCTACAAAGCAGGATGCGTATACAGTAGCCAGGGAGTTGATAAAGTATGGGGCTGATATTGATGCGGCAGATTATTCGGGTAAAACGGTGGATTACTGGGCTCAGAAGCTGAAAAAAGTAGGTAAACCCAGTATTGCAGAACTGCTTCTGGATGTCCGGGAAGATCGTGCCTTTTCGACTCAACTGGGAACCCCGGTTGCAGATGTGTTTCCTGCTTTTTCTCAAGGGATTCGTCAAAAAAACGAATCGATGATTTTAGATCATTTACCAACGCTTTTGTTTGCCAAGTCATTGCGCTTTATTCAGCGACTCGCCAATGAGTTGAGTTTTTACATGCATGTAAATCCGGCATTACGAGGCTCACATCCCAACGAAGCGGAGTTTATGTTGTTTTTACGGCACCCCGAGAACATCAAACGAAGCTCTGAAGATACGGCGCCTATAACCACGGCTTTAACCAGTATTACCCAGTTTCCAAGCGGTGGTTCTGACGCTGTGGTGAAGGCATGGTCGGATATTGGGCTTTTAACTCATGCTTTCCGGTTTTGGCGATATGATGCTCAGTACAAAAAGTCCAGCTTACTTTGTAAATTCGGATTTCAGGCCCTCCCCCAACGTGAAACGGATGATACTTTTGGGCAGGGCTTTCTGTTTATTGGGAGTCGTCCCCAAAATATGTTTTCATCCTTGGAGCCTAAGACACTGATTGAGTTTCGTCAGGGATATTTACTGGTAAAACACCCAGAACATGGTGTTTTGATTATTCGGAATTCCTCTAAGAAATTTGGTCGTGACCTGTTGGCGCATCCGGCCTATTATCGTTCCGATTCTAAAATTGATTTAATGACCTATGAGCCACAAAAGGATGACCAGTTGCAGCACATATTAACGCCTGCTTTATATCAAGATGAGGGCTTTGAACATCATTTAGGCTTCTTAACCCATGAGTTGTTAAGGCTAAAAGAGGATTATCGCCGATGGAAGTTGGACACCAAAGCTTTTGAACTTCAAGGCGGACGAAAGGTTTTCACGGGACACCACAGCCCTGGCTTAAAACCCATTTTAGAATTTATCGATTATTTAAGCGATTTTACAGATGGGCCTTTGCCCGACTTGGCCTTTGTTCACCCGGATTATCCCCCCTTTGAGCCTTATACCTTTGAAGATCGGGATGGGGAAATTCAAAGTCGTTTTAAAATCACACCTCAGCGGCTTACTGAGCTTCGGGATGTTGTGAATAAGACCTGGAACGAGACCCAATATCCCCACTCAGATTGGGTTCGGTTTTTAAATCAGGCAGGTGTTCAAAATCGAGGTGAACTAGTGCTACTGGCGCCTGAAAAATAAGAGAGACTTTCCTTAAAGTTAATTCCCGGGAATGCTCCCCGGTGTCTGCTGCCTTGTTTGATTTCTGGGCGAAGAGCCAAGTGGGTTGACAATGGGGCGAGAAGAGTTGTTTTCAGGCGAAAAGCGTTGGGTTGGCTCAGCGGTAGGGGGGCTAAACCGTTCCTCTGTTT
>JANWIO010000068.1 GCA_025449835.1 Vampirovibrionales bacterium | reverse complement strand
TTTACTTGCGTCAGCGTTTACTGTTGCATAAAGATAAGCCATCTGAGCTTCTTACCCTTCTTCAAAACAGCACCAATAATTTTGCTGCTTTGTTTCGAGGGGTTTTAAGGTTAACCCTGGCTCGGGAACAGGTCCCTCACCATGCATCCAAAGTCTTTGAAACCCTTCAGAGAATTGTGCCAGAATATGACCCGGCACCGTTTTTAAGAGTGCTGCAATCGAAGGAGCCGAAAGTCAAAATTCCTCAAAATGAAATTATCCCGCTTTTCAACCAGTTTATTCAGCAAGTCCACCGAGTGACTAACTATGTGGATGAATATCACGGCTTTGTGGTTCCAACGGAAGGAGTATGTTTATGAAATTTCGAAAAACATTCGCATTTGCTTTGTTTTTCTGTGTCTTGATTCTCTCAATATCATTGCTGTCCGGATGTGGCTATAACGATATTCAGACCAAAGATGAAGACATTAATAATAAGTGGGCACAGGTTGAAACCCAGTTGCAACGGCGTGCCGATTTAATTCCCAATTTGGTCAATGTGGTGCAATCTTATGCAAAGCATGAACGCACTGTGTTTAAAGACGTTGCGGATGCCAGAGCGAGAATGAGTGGGGCATTACAAACCAATGATCCCAGCAAGGTTGCTGCAGCATCGGGGCAATTTAATAGCGCCTTAGGCCGCTTATTGGTAGTGGCTGAAAATTACCCACAATTAAAAGCCGATAAAGAATACACTCGACTAATGGATGAGTTAGCCGGAACTGAAAACCGAATAGCAGTTTCCCGAATGGATTACAACAATTCAGTTAAGGCTTATAACATGGAAAGTCGGATGTTTCCCACCAATTTAACCGCTATGGCCATCCATGCCCAGGTTCATGCATACTACAATCCGCCGACAGAATCCCAAAAAGCCCCCGTTGTTCATATGGAATAAATCGGACAGATTTGTTTCATTTAAAGGGATGGATTCCATTGTTTGCTGCATTCGAAAATGGGGCAAATATGTCACAATAGAGAGAAGTTGAATTCGTTGTTTTTATATTGACATCAAAAATGAAAGGATATTGTGAGTATGACTGAGAAAGATCCGTTTGAATTGTGGAAGAAAGCATTTTTAATTGGCTTGGGCGCAACGGCGGTTACCATGGAAAAAGTTCAAGAACTTGCCAATGAGTTGGTAGAACG
Organism: Vampirovibrionales bacterium; assembly: GCA_025449835.1. Classification (GTDB taxonomy): domain Bacteria; phylum Cyanobacteriota; class Vampirovibrionia; order Vampirovibrionales; family JAGQHJ01; genus JANWIO01. Next base: position 4,135 of record JANWIO010000068.1, on the reverse strand, counting down.
TGGTGAAATGAGCCAGAATGACGCTAAACACTTTAGTGAAGACCTTAAAAATAGGGCTATGAAAGAAAAAGAACAGTTTGAATCCAAAGTGAAAGAAACTGTTGATAGCTATATGAAAGCAACGGTTAAAAACCTGGGTCTTGTAAGCCGTGATGAATGGGAATCCTTGAAAAAAGAAGTTTCCTCAATGAAAGGCAGTGGCTCTAAAGCCAAAAGTGCCTCTAAAAACTAGGGATTTCAATATCTTCCCTGGTGAGCCGTAGTGGTTTTAAGCCAATCACCGTGGCGATTGCATAATCACCATCATGGGAAAGGCTAATCAACCAATCTTCAATGCCTAAAGTCGCAGCTTTGTCTGCGGCTTTTTGGTGCAGTTTAAGGTGTGGCGCTTGCCGCTCTTGCCGGAGTAATTCAACATCTTTCCAATAAGCGCCCTGTGCATGTCCCAATGTTGAAACACCCATGGCAAGGCTTTTAACCACGGCTTCTTTGGCTGCAATCCGGCCCCCGATACGAGCCACTTTAACTTTTAAGGAGACCGGTGAAGTACAGAACATTTTTTCTGGAAGGGTTAAAACCTTATCCAGAAATTGGTTTCCGTACTTTTGATAGAGTCGTTCAATACGGGGCAGGTGAACCAAATCCGTACCCAGGCATACGGGGATCCCCCCAAAGCCAGGGGTTTGTAATAGGTTGAGGTCCAGATGAGAATGAGGGTCCATGAAATGATAATCCTGTTGGATGAACGGGTGTTGGGTTTCCAATAGCATACGGAAGGCTGGGGGATCGATCAAGGGATGCGGGGATTTGCATGGGGTATTGGGCGAATGTCTTATCAAAGCTATCATAAAAACCTTGTCTTGGTTGTTTACTCAGGGTTCTTGCGATTCTTTGAGCAATAGGCTCTGCTTTACGTTGGCTAAAGCGTTCAAGCCATAAGCCGCTGAGGAGCAGTGTTGGGATGGATGCAAACAAAATGGGGAAATAATCAAAAAAGGTTTCCAGTTTTTTAGCTGGAGCGAGTTTTAAGTCTTTTCCTGCAATCCGATTTACCCAGTTTACCAGCCATTCGATACGCTTATATTGAGGCATCCCCGATTTATCCAAAAGAATGCCCCTGTTTTTGATGAGATCCGGATACAGGTGTTTAATCTCTTTAAGTTCCACTTTTGCCAGAGGACCATTTTTAAAATAGCTTGTGACTTGCTGTCCCAGACGTTGAGCTGTTTGCAAAAATCCGGGGAAATAGTTATCGGGTTTTGGAAGTAGCCGGTTGGGAACTTTAAACCAGCGTTTAAATAATGGGTTAAATATCCCTGGGGCTTTTGTGATACCGCCACTCACCCGAAGGAAATTTCGGAAAAAATCAACTGTTCCCCGTTGGAGGGTCCGAAGAACCACGTAACTGAGGAAAAAACCTAGGGCTTCCCGAAAGGTTGTTCTCACTGCTTCAAGGTAGCGATAAGGTCCTTCTTTTGTTCCTTGGGTTTCTTTTGCACTTCGATTTGCCACATAAATACGGGAAAGAACTTGAATTAATGAAGAAAGGATAAATGCATTGTCTTTAAAGTGTTGGATATCGTGAATTTTGCCATAGAGAAAGTCGCCCATAATGTGAGTAGCATTACGAGCCAGTAATTTTACCGGTTTGTAGGGCATTTGAGCACCAAATTGAATAGGACGAGGTTTCATCATGGCGCTATATCCTAAAGGTTCGTTGTTCAACGTTGACGGGGAGGGGGCCGGGAAGAAAGACTTTTTGGGAGGGAGAGGTTGATGTGACACCGAATTTTTTTAAGAGCAAGGGGTTTACTTTTTTTGAAATCACGTGATCGTTAAGCCATTGTAAAATGTAACCTGAGCAAATGGCGCTGGTGAGGACACCAATGCCTAACGTGGCAGCAGAAGCCACCCATAGTTTACGTTGGTATCCCATCAGGAGTTTATCCACGCCATCAATAACGTTTTGGGGGAGAAAGTTAATTCCGCGTTTCCCCATATAGTTGGCAACCAGACGCTTTACATTGCCAACCTTACTCAGTGCCGTTGTTCTGTCATAAATTTGCTTTGCAATAACGCCTGTGGGTGACGTTGTTGGACCGGGAGCATACACTGTTTTAATGGCCTTTGTAATATAATTTCGTTGCGCAATTGGGAGCTCGTGTAGGCTTTTCGCTGTGGGTGGTTTCAAAAAAGTTGAGTTTTCTAGGGCTTTTGAGACCCCCTCCTGGGTGAAATACAAGGTGAGTCCTTGAAAAATAATACCAATGGGTTCCATAAAAATCCGTTCGAAAAGAGAACTGTACTTCTCTTCTCGTGTAAGCAGTGGCTTGCGATTTGCTGTGGGAATGTTTTCTTCGATCCGCAGTAGTCCCGACCCCATTCGGGTTAAAATTCCAGCAGCAAGAAGCTCTCGTGGCTTAAAAACCCGAGATGCAATGGGTAATGCTTTTATAACGCTGCTTAGATTAACCCCGGCAATCACGATATCCCCCGTCTCCATGACAAATCATAATACGGTATCTACAGATATAAAACCCCTACAAGAATTTTTTTGCTAGTTTTGTTGATGAAGGGGTCCTTGGGGATAAATTTGCCAGTCAGGTTTCTTTCACCTAAAATGCTGGCACATGGATGGTGTTTGAAGAAAGTGAGATCTTTGCAATTAAGATGCGACTGCGGATTGTATTAATGACGCTTTTGACCAGTCTTTTTTCAATGTTTTGGACAGAAACACCTGCGTTGAGTACGGTGAGCCACATGGCTCCTTCAAAATGCCGTCTTCAAACAGATGTTTTTCCCGCTTTTTCAGGTCTTCATATCATTAACAATCCCACCTACCAGATTTTTTATGCAAAAATGCCGAAAGATACATCTTACAAGATTGTGCCCGTTGTGTCTTCGCAAATTGAACCCCTTGAGCGTATGGTTAAAAAAGTTGAAGGGACACCCATTGCCGGTATTAATGCCGGATATTTTGATCCATCTAATAAGCAAACGACTTCTTTCATCTATGAACAAGGGCAACTGGTTGCAGACCCTGAAGAAAATCGACATTTTGTGGATAACCCTGAGCTTCAACCATATCTTAATAATATGCTCAACCACCGTTCAGAGTTTCGGGTATTGGCTTGTAAGGGAGAAGTTCAATACAAAATTGAACAACACCAAAACCCCGTGAAATTTGGTTGTAAGTTAATAAGCAGTGTCCAAGCGGGGCCCAATTTATTTGTGGCCGATGCGCCTCAACAAGAAGCTTTTGTTGCGTATCATCATGGACGAATTGTACGAGATCCCATCGGGGTGCACCGTAAAAATGCTCGTAGCGCTATTGGGATTGATACCAATGGTGATATTATTTTGGCTATGGCAGCGATGAAACCGTTAAAAGATCAGGCATCTGGTGTGACGTTGCCAGAAATGGCGCAAGTGATGCATGATCTAGGGGCAACGCAAGCCATGTCGTTAGATGGAGGCAGTTCAAGTAGTTTATGGGTAGAAGGTAAGACGTATTATGGAAAGTTGGATAAATCGTTAAAGCCGGTGAAACGCCCGATAAAATCAGCATTAGTGGTGATTCGAGAGGAATAAATACAGTTATGCATATGAAAGTACATAAATATTGGTTGATTATTATTTTAGCCTTTGTTGTTGGGGCTTCATGGATCATCATCAACAAACCCACTAAGTTAGGGTTGGATTTAAGTGGTGGGGTAAGATTTTTGCTTCAGGCGGTTCCAACGCCGACTGTGCCCCAGATTACACCCGAAATCATGGATACCCTTCAAGGGGTTATTGAACGCCGGGTGAACCCCACAGGAACAGAGGAAAATCTTGTTCAACGAGCTGGGTCTAATAGACTTTTGGTTGAAATTCCAGGGGCACATGATCCGGAACAAGCCAAAAAAGTCATTGGGAAAACAGGGAACCTTGAATTTAAGGCCTATGACCCTGATACAAAGCAGTTTGTTTTTACGGGGGTTTCCGGGAAAGACTTATCCGGTGCAAAAGTATCCCCTGGAATGGCCCCTGGAAAATGGAAAATTTTGTTGACCTTTAATAACAAAGGGGCGGATAAATTTTTTGATATTACTCGAAAACTTGCCCCTACTCACGGGCAACTGGGGATTTTCTT
>JANWIO010000067.1 GCA_025449835.1 Vampirovibrionales bacterium | reverse complement strand
TACACCAACAATCCGTGCCATGTCTTCTTTCCGAATTCTTTATAAGTACACATTGAATTTACACAATAACCAAAACAAAAGTAGGAATCAAGACCATTCCTGAGATTTTTCTCAGAATGGAAGGGACGTTTTATTTTGCCAAAAAACACCCCTCTTGTCCACAAAAATTAATCTTTCCCCTACTTATCCAATTTAAATGGGACGTAAAATCAGGATAAAACATCCCTCTTAACAAATTACAACGCTAAAATCCCTACAGGTAAGTGTTTTCACTTCTCAATTGTTTTTTAATACCCCGTTTATTCATTCAATAACCCCTCATTGATTTTCCCAACTCCTGCTCAAAAATACCCGTCCATAAAGCTTTCCCTCGATACTTCACAATTAGTTACAAATTATCAACAAGACTTAAATATTTGTTTTTATAAATATAGATAGTAAGAGTTATTGAGTAAGGATGTGTGTCGTGTCTCAAGTAAATGGATTCTATCAACCCAATTATTTTGCCCCAACTATGAATACTGCTTCTAGCAGTGCCTATAATGGTTTAGGATATGGGAACAGCTCTGCCCCACAATATAATTATCCTCAAACTGCTAATTATGTTAACGCAAATCCCTGGAGCCAAATGGCATCATTAGCACCACAAGCTTCTTCTTCATATTATGGTTATCCAAGTTCAAGCTATGGCGCATCTGATCCATTTGCAACAACTTCTTCACTTCAAAATCCGTGGGATCAAATGGCATCATTAGCTCCGCAATACTCTTCCCAGGCTTACAGTTATCCAAGCAATGGATACAGCACATCTAATCCCTATGGTGCTTCATTCTCACAAGATCCGATGAGTGAAATGGCTTCGCTCTTTCAAGGCCTTTTAGCACCAACACCAGCACCGGCTTATTCTCCAACACCAGCCCCAAGTGCACAAAGCAGCACTTCTATGGGTGGAGATTCTTCAAGCATGATGGTTGAAATGATGATGATGCTCTTATTTGTAGCACTTTTAGGTCCCTCATCTTCAGGCCAAGCCAGTGGTCTTACCGGTCCAACTGGTATAACTGGTGGCTGCACAGGCACAACGGGTGCTTCAGGAGTAACAGGTGCTTCAGGCGCAACTGGCCCCTCAGGAACAACCGGTGCAACTGGCCCCTCAGGAAAAACCGGTGCAACTGGCCCCTCAGGAACAACCGGTGCAACTGGCCCCTCAGGAACAACTGGTGCAACTGGCCCCTCAGGAACAACCGGCGCAACGGGTCCCACAGGAACAACCGGCGCAACGGGCGCTACAGGCACTACTGATAAAGCAACAGAAGACGCTGAGATCAATCAGGCCTACGAGGATACATTAGGTCGCAGTGCCGAACCTTCAGGTTTACATTACTGGGAAGCTTACTTAGAAGCTGGCCATTCTGAACTGGATTTACGAAACGCTATTAATGAATCGCCAGAAGGGATCGTCAAAAGAGCTTACCAAGATCTCTTAAATCGCAAACCGGATGATGGAGGTTACCAATACTGGATTGGATACCTTGAAAAAGGGCATACCGAAGAACAACTTCGTCAACAGATCACACAATCTGACGAGTTTAACAAGATCCACGGTAACCCTCCCTAAGTCCTAGAAATCAAAAAGATTATAAGACAAAAGCCCTCCATACGGAGGGCTTTTACATTCTGAAGGATGATCCTCCAGCCTACACGACCTGTTTTTTATTCTTGCTGAAACAGTAAAACAGCAAACCTGCAATTATCCACAGGTATTATTCCCTCCTCAAAAAATTTTAAATCCTTTTGTGAATAGATCTTAACGAAAAAAATTTGTTATGATTTCACCAAAGAATATTTCATACTATTGAAAGTACAGTATATTTAATCGAACCAATAACCTTTAGAAAGGGTTTACGTTGAAAGTTCTCTCAATTGATGATTTCTCCCTCATGCGCAAAATCATTAAAGGTGCGGTTGATAAATTGGGATATGAGTTTTTGGAAGCCGAAAACGGGCACAAAGCGCTTGGGCTGTTATCGGTTTTTCACAATGATATTGGATTAATCCTGTTGGATTGGAATATTCCTGATATGACAGGCTTAAAGATTTTAGAGACCATTAAAGCCAATACGCTCTTTAAACATATTCCCGTTATTATGGTCACCTCTGAAGATGATAGGGATAAAGTCATTGCAGCCATCAATCAGGGGGCTGAGCATTACGTTATAAAGCCTTTTACCCAGGAAGATTTGGTTAAAAAAATTTTAAAATGCGTTAGTACTCCAAAGCGTTAAACAAAGCACAAATGAAGTAGCGTTTATCAAATCTACCGTTTGGAGTACCACAATTTAAGCCGAATTCGTTAGAATAAGCGATAATAAGAACAGCATCATTTATGAGTAACTGATTTGATGATGATGCAATAGCCTTGGTAACTTTGAGAAACACCTTATTTGGGCGGATATGAGAGTACAACAATGTCTAAAGTCATCACACAATCAGCAGAAAATCAGATTCGAATAATTGCCCAGGAAGATTTTACAATCACTCATGCTGCTCAAATTCAAAAAGAAATACTCTCCAACGTAACAGGAGCAGCAATAAAACAAGTTATACTTGATTTGACAACTATTCAAACGGTTGATACAACGGGAGTAATGCTTATTTTAGGGCTTTATAAAACATGCCTTCGCCAAAGTTATTCGCTTCACGTGGAAATTGCATCTCCTGAAATCGAAAAATTACTGACATTATTACAACTTGAAAAATATGTTGTTCTTCGGAAGGTTTCTGCCCATGGCGCTGCTTGATGATGAAAACTTAATTCAAGAGTTTACAACGGATAGCCTTGAACAACTCACTGCGATTGAACCAGACTTACTGGCAATGGAATCGTTAGGTGAGAAGGCTGGCCAAGAAACCATCAACCGAATCTTCAGGGCAATTCATAATATAAAGGGTACATCGGGATTCTTTGGTTTTACCGCCATCATTCAACTTAGCCATATCATGGAGAATGTCCTGATGATGCTGAGAGATCACAAAATCAGCCCAACCCCCGAAGTCATTGAAGCACTCCTCTCCGGCGGAGATAAACTTCGTTATCTCTTGGAAAATATCCGTCTTAGCGATGAAATTTCCGACCAGTCTGAAATTCAAAAATTAGAAAAACTTCTCCAAGATAAGAAGTCTTCTCCTTCACCTCCTACAGATCGCACCCTCCCCAGAGAGCAAACCGCTGTTGAGCCCCCCGTAAAACTTCAGCACAATGCGAAGGATATTCACCAAGCCCTTGCTCATGGCCATCATTTTTATGAACTGAACCTCAGCCTGGTTCAAGACTTCCTGCATCAAGAAAAAAAGCTGCTCACCTTCTTTGAGCAACTGGCTGCAGTTGGCAAAATACAAGAAACCACCCTTGATATTGAAAAGCTCCCAGATTTAGCCGATTGCTTTAGTGAAGATGTTGAGATTCAAATTCTTTATTCTTCAATTTTAGAGCCCGATTTAATGTTCACAGCGCTGGAAATAGAGCCAAACAAGCTTAAACAGATTGATAAAGAGGAGATCGCCGAAAAATACCTCTCAAGTAACCAAGAGACTAGCAGTCTACCCTCACAGCAAGAACCAGAAGCCCTCCCTCAAATAACTGAAAATAAAGATCTAGCGTCTCCTCAGTCAACGGGGAGCGCTATCAAAGAATCGACCGAAACCATTCGAGTTAAAGTCTCACTCCTCAACCAACTCATGGATCTTGCAGGCGAAATGGTTTTGTCCCGAAATCAATTGCTCAGTCGCCTTGGCACAGATATTCCCAAAAGTAATAAAAATCTATCCCTCCTCCAAAACATAAATTTCATGACATCTAGTCTTCAAGAGCAGATTCTTCAGACCCGGATGCAACCGTTGGGGATTATTTTTGGGAAATTCCCACGCATTATCAGAGATTTATCAAAACAACTCGGCAAAGAAATTGACCTTCAAGTTCACGGAGAAGACGTTGAGCTTGACAAGTCCATCCTCGAAAACTTAACAGATCCACTCACCCATATCCTCCGTAATTGCTGTGACCATGCCATAGAACACCCTGAAGAACGTTCAAAAATCGGTAAACCTCCCCATGGCACCATTTATATCAGGGCGTTTTATGAAGGAGGACAAATTACAATTTCCATCAGTGATGATGGGCGTGGTATTAATCCCGTCAAAGTTCGGAATAAAGCTGTTGAAAAAGGTCTCATCCGAGAGGAAGAAGCAGAAAATTTAACGGAACAAGACTGTATCCATTTCATTTTTATGCCCGGTTTCTCAACCGCTGAAACCATTTCTGATATTTCAGGTCGCGGTGTTGGGATGGATGTCGTTAAAACCAATATTGAGAAGCTGGGAGGCCGTATTAGTATTGACACCACGTTGGGAGAAGGAACCACGTTTTTACTTCATCTACCACTTACGTTGGCCATTATTCCAGCCCTCATCGTGAGTATTTGTGACCAACGTTTTGCAGTTCCCCAAGCCAACCTTGTTGAGTTGGTCCGTGTTAAGGCAGAAGAAACATCGACCCGTATTGAAAATATTGGCAAGGTTCCCGTACTGCGTCTCCGAGAGAAATTGCTACCATTGGTTCATGCAGCAGATGTTCTGGGAATTGAAAAGACCTACTGCGACAAAAATACAGGCCGTTTGTTAAAAGATCGTCGTTCTGCAATCTCTGATCTCAGAAGTAACCTTGAAACAACCACCATTTCTTCAACATTAAAGCAAGAAGAGCCTACAAATCGACGGACCCATTCGCAAAGCGACTATACGATTCTTGTCCTTAAAGTGGGACTTCATCAATTTGGGTTAATTGTTGATGACGTTTTTGACATCGAGGAAATTGTGATTAAACCCATGTCCTCCTATCTTAAAGAATGCCAATGTTTTTCAGGCGCCACCATTTTAGGAAATGGACAAGTCGCCTTAATTTTAAATATCAGTGGCATTATTAACACATCAAGCTTATCTTTTACAGATATTGACCTGGAAAAACGACAGCTTGAACTCAAAGAAGCCCGTTCGATAGAACCAAAACAGAAACAACAAGCACTACTCCTGTTTACCAATGCGTTACATGAAATTTTTGCGTTGCCATTATCCTCATTGCTACGCCTTGAAAAGTTTAAGGTTAGTGAAATCAACCAGATTGGCGATAAAGAATTCTTAGTTTACCAAGGCAAAGGACTCCCTATTGTCCGACTAGAAACACTGTTACCCGTTGCTTCTCCCCCACAAGATCTTGAAGAAGGGTATCTCATCATCCCCAAAACAGACACAGCATTAGCGGGGATTTTCGCGTCGAATATCTTAGACACCGTTGAGACAGAACTCAATTTGGAAAAGCCTTTGGTTGGAAAGCTAGACCTAAGTCACTCAACACTGATTCACGAGAAAATTACAACTGTGATTGATCCCTTTCAACTTCTCAAAGCTGCGGGTATTCGTCCCGAAGAAGGAACCGTTGAATGAAAACAATCTGTGTTGCCACTTTTTTTATTGGAGAGAACCTATTCGGCATCGATATTCCTTGGATTCGAGAAATCAATGCAAACCCCGAAATAACTCCCGTACCAGGATCTCCCCAACATATCCAAGGCCTGATGAACTTACGAGGACAAATTGTAACCGTTTTCAATTTAAGATCGAAATTGGGCTTCGAAGCTTCCGAAGAACCTACTCCATCTCATGTAGTGATTCTAAAGCGAGAATTAGAACTCTCATCATCTCCTGAGGATGAAGCATTCAAAGGAACCTTACCCGTTTCCGACAAAATAGGCTTTTTAGTGGAGGGTATTGATGATGCCATCACCATTCATGAAGAAGATATCGAACCTCCACCTGCCAGCCTTGGGACAATTCAGTTTCGTTACCTTGCCGGTGTCGTAAAACTCGAAAAATCCCTCCTCACCCTTCTCGATTTAAAATCAATTCTCAAACATGACGTCTAAAAGCACTTTTTAACCTATCCAAGAGGTCATTCAATGATAAAGTTCCCAAAAATTAGAACTGGTCCAGTCAGATCAAAAATCCAGTTGTGGAAGGAAGACGTTTCAAAAAAGACTTGCTAAAGTTCTAGAGAAGGAGATTGCCCAAGATGTTGCGACATTTCTTTGACCTGAAGATTAAAGACAAAATATTGTATATGAACTTATTTATGATCCTGATCATGATCATCACCACCGGCATCTCATTCTTTAATATGATAAAAAGTAATAACTATTTAAAAAAGGCGAATGAGGTTCGAATACCAGCTGTTTTGGTGGGAGGGCAAACCACCAATTTATTAACCACCATTCGTACAACCTATTACAAATTAATGCTCACCAATGACCCAACAGAAGTTTCATACATTGAACAAAGCCAAATTCAGCCCTTAAAACAACAACTGGATGCCTCTCTCAGTAAATTGAAAACCTATGCCCTCCAAAACTCAAACGACAGGAATAGCTTTGAAGATTTAACCACTTCCTATAAAACCTGGAATACGCTTTTAGACAAACTTGAAACACTAATTAATTCAGGAAATCGAGACGAAGCCTTATCGATTCTACAGGGGCCATTCACCAAACTTTCAAACAAAATGCAAACGGCTGTCACAAACTTAACCCAAGAAGATGTTCAGCAATCTCTGAACGAGAAATCAAAAAATGAAAGCTCCATTATTTCAGACTATAACCTCACCTTATGGCTAATTATTATTTCTATTGTTTTCTTAATTGCACTTTCTCTCTGGTTTTCGGCCTTCTTAAGCAAGCATATCAAACACATCACAGAAGTTTCTCAAGCCTTTGCTTCAGGTGATCTGACAAAGGACGTGGTTGTTTTAGACAGCCAGGATGAAATGGGTGAACTCAGCAGAGCTTTAAATGCGATGGGGGTGAGCCTCCGGTATTTAATCGGAGAGATTAAAATTAGCTCTTCCTCCGTAGCCTCCTCCAGTACCTCTTTAACAGAAATGTCAACCCACATGGAAGGTTCATCAGAGAAACTCGCAGTATTATCAACCACCTCAGCATCTGCTACTGAAGAACTGAATGCCAATATTAAAACCGTTGCCGAGGCTGTGGAGGAATCATCCTCCAATATTCAGCAAGTCTTTAACTCGGCTCAACAAATCGAAGGCAACATCAATACCGTTGAAGATGCGACAACACAAATGTCCATGAATATGCAAAGTATTTCTTCCGCTACAGAGGAAATGTCTTCAGCGGTGAATACGGTTGCAACTGCCATGGAAGAGATGTCGACCTCACTTGTTGAAGTCTCAAAAAATGCCACACAAGCCACTGTTGTCACTGAAAAGGCTGAAAAAATCGCTGACACCACTCGAAAAACCTTTGATATTTTGGGTTTATCAGCCAGAGAAATTGGCAATGTGGTCGATGTTATTAAAGGAATTGCGTCTCAAACAAATTTATTGGCACTAAACGCCACCATCGAAGCCGCCAGTGCTGGAGAAGCAGGAAAAGGATTTGCGGTCGTCGCAAACGAAGTCAAGGAGCTGGCCAAACAGTCGGCAGAGGCATCAGAAGATATTCGAAACCGTATTACGGAGATGCAAGCAAACACGTCAGTTGCCGCTAAAGCCATTGCTGAAATCTCCGCCATTATTGCTGAGATTAATACAATCAATAAAACAATCGCCTGCGCCGTCGAACAACAGACAGCAACAGCAAGTGAAATCAGCTACAGCGTTATGGGCGCTGCCCGAGCTTCTACAGATGTCTCTAAGAATGTTCAAGAAAGCGCAGAGAACGCAAATAATATTGCCAAACAACTTTCTAATACGTATCTTGCAATCACTGAAGTAACTCGAAATGTTGAGAATTTGACAACAAGTGCCAATGAGGTTTCAAAAAGTGCTTCTGAAGGCGCATTAGGGGCAAGTAGCATCGCAAAAAGTATTGAGCATGTGAATCAATCTTCTCTAGACACTTCAAAAAGTGCCATTTCAATTAAAAGTGCTGCACATAACCTTTTAACATTATCCTCTCAACTCGAAAAACTCGTTGAACAATTCAAGGTTTAAGTTACTGAGCCGGTTAACAACACCCTATGAATACGCCCTTAAAAGTATTATTACTCTTAGATGATTCACCTTATACCATTTTTTTAACAGAGGTTCTGAGAGGAATTTCCAATATTGATTTACAGGGCGTTGTACAAGACAGCGAAACCGCCTTTAAAGAACTTTCAAAAGAAAAAATCGACATTCTGCTTTTCGATATCGAAATGTCTTCCCTCAATGGGCTTGAGACATTAAAAAAGTTTCAGCAAGCATTTCCACATTTGGGGATTGTCATTATCAGTGGAAACAATAAGAATAGCGCAGATATTACGATTAAAGCCCTTGAGGCTGGTGCATTGGAATTTATTCCACGGCCCAGCAATGAAAACATTGATGCTAATATTCAGGAGATTATTCAACGCCTAACCCCCATTGTAAGAACATTATCCATTCATAAAAGTAGTATCACACCCACCATTCACACCCGCCCCACACAGTCCCACATCCCTGAAGAAAAGTCTGCAGAGTCTAAAATACTAACGCTTAAAGAACACAGAAAAACCGACGAGCCAAAAAGATTTGATATTATTGCCATTGGTGTTTCAACGGGTGGCCCCAATGCGCTCAATGAGATTATCCCCAACTTACCGACAAATTTGGGCATCCCGATTCTCGTTGTACAACACATGCCCTCTGTCTTTACATCTTCGTTGGCAAACAACCTTAATATTAAATCTAAGCTTCACGTAAAAGAAGGGGAGCCTGGAGAACCCGTTCTTCCAAACACCGTTTATATTGCACCCGGTGGACAGCATATGACAGTCATAGATCATGCCAAAACAACACAGGGCTATCACGCTAAAGATATCCGAATCCAATTGAATTCAGAGCCACCAGAACACAGTTGTAGACCCTCTGTTGATGTTTTGTTTCGCTCTATCGCCCAAACCTATGAAAAAAATGTATTGGCTGTTATCCTGACAGGTATGGGAAAAGATGGCGCTCAAGGCGTTAAACTTCTTAAGCAAAAAGGGTGCTATTGCATTACGCAAAGCGAAAATACTTGCGTGGTCTATGGAATGCCAAGATCTGTTGTTGAAATGGGATTATCAGATGAAAATGTCGATCTTAACAATCTCCCTTATCGCATCACCACACTGTTAAGAAGAAATCAAAGGGGCTAAAAAGTTGGATATAACGTTAACAACCAACGAATTTCAACTTTTGAGAGATTTGATCGAAAAAGAATGTGGTATCGCCGTTGGAGAAGAGAAAATTTATTTGATTGAGAATCGATTAGCAAAACTGGTTGCAGAAAATGGCTGCGACACCTTTGGAGAGTTTTACTTGATGGCCAAAAGCTCTCCCAATCCGCTATTGAAAACAAAAATCATTGATGCCATTACCACCAATGAAACCATGTGGTTTCGGGATGAAGCCCCCTTTACCCTTTTTAAAGAGCAACTCCTGCCCCAATTCATTTCTCAATTAAAAGAACAGAAAAAAGACAAAATTAGAATCTGGTCAGCAGCATGCTCAACCGGGCAAGAACCTTATTCTCTGGCAATGATCCTGGAAGAATACAATGCATCCTTACCGAAGGAACAACAAATTAAAGATAAAGTCTCTATTCTGGCGACCGATATCTCTTCAAAGGTACTATTTCTAGCACAACAAGCTCGCTATGATGCAATTTCAATGTCAAGAGGGAACATTCTACCCAGCTATGCAGAACGATATTTTGAAGAACAAAACGGCCTTTACCTCTTAAAAGACGACATTAAAAAATGGGTCACATTCAAGCCCTTTAACCTTCAAAATAGTTTTCTGACGCTGGGACAATTTGATCTCATTCTGCTACGCAACGTGGCCATTTATTTTTCCACCGATTTGAAACGGGCGCTTTTCAAAAAGGTAGCAGAGACATTAACACCGCAAGGAAATCTTATTTTAGGTGCCTCTGAAAGCATCATGCATTACAATAAAAACTTCGAACTGAAAGAATATCAAAAAAGCGTATTTTATCAGCTGAAATCACCAGAAAGGTTAGGAGAGTGAAAGTATTATCTGCCGATGATTCTTCAATTATGCGTAAAATTATTGGAAGCGCTGTAGGCCGTCTTGGTTACGAATTTTTGGAAGCAGAAGACGGGAACAAGGCCATTGATTTACTCACCATGTATCACAAAGATATTGCGTTGGTCTTGTTAGATTGGAATATGCCCATAAAAGACGGCTTTCAAACCCTTCAGGAAATTAAAAAAGATGCTCGCTTCAAGCATATTCCCGTGATGATGGTGACCACAGAATCTGAAAAGAATAATATTATCAAGGCCATCCAGTCAGGCGCCTCACACTATCTTACCAAACCTTTCGCCCAAGAAGATCTCCTCACCAAAATGATGGAATGCCTGGGGATGGGCGAGTTCAGTATGTAATCTGCGCACTGAGGAATTGCTTTATAATAATCTTAAAAGACAGGAAACAGTATGCAACAATCCGTCAATCATAATTTAAATCTGGATAAAATCTTAATCGATACGATTATCAATGCCACGATAACGGTTTTAGCATCCATGGCCAATACAACCGTTGCTTTAAAAGAAGTACAGACGGGACAAGGACTTTGTAAAACAGGTGAAATTTCGGCCTTTATTGGCATCCAAAGTGAAGAGGGTGAAGGTAATTTTGTTATTTCCTTTTCAAAACCACTGGCACACTTAATTGTGTCTAGGATGTTAGGGTCATCTCCTGAAAAAATTACACCCGAAGAAAGTGCTGATGGGGTTTCTGAGCTGCTCAATATGATTTCAGGGAATACCAAAGCGGCTCTTTCGCGACAATGTCAGACCCAATATCAAATGTCTATTCCCATGGTTGTTCAAGGTCAGGATGTCAAAATATCGACACTCCCTCAAAATACCCCCTATAAAATTCTGTATTTCGAAACAGAAACAGATTCTTTTAATATTCAGGTCTCATTCCAATCGCGTTTAGGTGAGGACCCCAGTTAGATGCGTGTATTGGTGGTCGATGACTCAACAACAATGCGGCTCATCATTGCCAATCTTCTCAAAGGTCTCCATTTTACAGAAGACCAGATTGTTCACGCCACTGATGGAGAGGAGGCGCTTCAGCAGATTTTAAGTTTGCCTTTTTCATTGATTCTGATGGACTGGAATATGCCGAATTTATTAGGCATCGATACAGTAAAAGCCATTCGTAAAGCAGGCGTTACAACACCCATCATTATGATTACAACGGAAGCGGAACGGCATAACGTCATTCAAGCCATTGAGGCTGGCGCCAATAACTATCTTGTAAAACCCTTTACAGAAGAATCATTCTGCACCAAAATAACCCAGCTTATTGGCAAGCTTCCACCTGCTCCCGAAAAACCGCCTCCCAGAAGAGAATTTACCCAGCATAAACCCCCACCCTTTCCAACAGACTGGCTTGAAAATAATGAAATTATCTTTGACACCGCCCCAGAATCAGCTTCTCCCCATGAAGAGAAAGCAATTATGGACAAACATGAAGATAAAGAGAAATCGATGGGCCTGCTTGAATTTCCAACCAGACTTTCTCCGGAAGACGTATTATTGATTATTGCCCAAGGCGCCAAAGAAGCTGGTTTCGATATTTTTTATCTCTCCAATGAAGATCAATATGTGGTTTTAAGTGATCAGCAAACCTTAACCAGTTTACCTCATCTCTATCCCGTTTTTATGACCAAGGAAGAAAACCGTTTCTACGAATTTACCATGGTTGAAGTCGGTATCAAGAGCCAGTTAAAGCAAAACAACAAATATAACATCGTTACTAAAACGAAGCATGAAAAATGCTTTGAAACCCTCAAAACCCTCGTTCTCAATTACGAAAAATAAAGGCTCTTACTTTCTGTAAAAGCCTTTGCAAAATCTACTTTTTCAAAGAATCTCATACGAATGGCTATGACCCTGTTAACTTAACAGTAATATGACCATTCAATACGTTATTCTTGAGATCCATGGTGTTTGCACCAGCAACACCATCAATACCACTTAATACGGTCTGAAAATTCGTTTTGCTAAATTGTGCCGCTTGAGGTGCATGGGCCATCTTACGAACATCATCCAAAAGTGCAGCACTTTTTTGGAAATCAACAAAGAAAACACCATTCACCTGTTTTGGCATACTAGCTGTTAATTCCTGATAGAGCTTGTTGTCATTCAAAGAAGGGTCTTTCTTCTGTTCAATAGTGTACATTTTCTCCATCGCAGACTGGGTCCCCAGCGCCAATGTATCAGGTTCAACATCACTATAAGCAATTTTAACAGGTACAGAAGGGGTTTGAAGAACTTTAACATCGTGCTTTTGATCCATTTTTTGAACAAAGAACTTACCACCCGTTAACTGAGCAGCCATTGTCCCAAGTTGTGACAATGCTTTTTGCGTATCAGAAGTATTATTTAAAAACAATAAAACATCCGGCTGGCCATGATGTGAAATCACACCAATGGCAGATTTCCCATCCAACAGGCCAATAATATCTTTTCGTAAATCCAAGCCAACCATCTTCAGTTGGTTATCCACATTGGCCAAGGCATCTTTACCCTCTTGTGTTGCAATATGGTTGGCATAAATATCATAATACTGGCCTAAACCGAGCATACCACCATATAAAACAGTATCCTCGGGTAAAAACTTCGGCAGGTCAAAAACTGCCTGCTTTTGGTAAAGGGTTTTAATATCATCCCGGAAAGATTGGTCGGAAACGCGTGAAAAATCAACCGGTGTAAAAGAATCAAAATGAATAAATTGGTCTTTATTAATGGTTAAACTTCCAACCATCACAGGAGTCGCCGCTTGAATTTGCCGCTGAAAGGCAATCAATTTCTGCAGACTCGGGTTATTTAGATTACTATCCGGTAACTTTTGAAATTGTCCAGTCAACGCCAAAACAGTGCCCTGACGTTCCTGCGGCAAAAATGTCAAATTCTTTTTATACAACGGATTATCCAACAAGGAATGGTTTGACTGTCTAATGGCAAGGGCTTGCTTCACAGTATCCTGGCTGTAAGCTGCCAATAAATGATCATGGTACAAGGCCAACACAGGATGGCTGTCTGTTTTACTTTGAAGAAACGTAGCACCACCGTCGTGGGTAATATTAACCGCCGATAAAGGTAATTTCAGATCTGAGACCAGGGTTTCTGCGGTAAGACCACTTCTCGTTGGAATGACCATCAAAAATGTCCCGTGATTCGTTGCATCGGGCTTACCTTGAGGCTCCGGCAACCAGACACCAACACTGATCATGGGCTGAAAATCCTTCTTAAAAAGCGTCTTCATACTTGCTTGTTCTTGGGAAGGAGTCTGGGAACGGAGTGCACGTAAGCGGTCAAGCCCTTTTAATAAGCGAACTGACAGCTTTTCTCCTGGAGAAATTTCCATATAAAATGCCGTATTCTCTGGATAATACTGATGCAAATCCGAAATAAACCCTGTCGATTTGTGCTGATGAAGTATCACAAAAACAACAATCCCCAGAATTAAGAGGCCTGCAATACTCATGGGAATCAATACTGATTTCGTGGAATCACTTTTTGGATCTGACACTTTTTATTACCCTTTACACTTTTTCAATAACAGAGACGGATTTTATCATCATAATGTTTTGAGGACCAGGAATCAACAAAAGCATCCTTTCATTTCACAATCCTTAAGCCCATATCAGCCTACTTTTGAGGACTCAGCGACACAAACTTGTTCCAATGACGGAGATGGCCCCCCTTGCGAAAATCGCTGAAAAACAGTGTCCACATGGCTTAGCATCCGTTCCACATTAAAGCAGGCATTTATCTCTTCCGCCGTTAGGTACTTTCCAACGGCTTCATCATGAAGTAAATTCTGTTTAAAATCACCATCTGGCTCATTCCAGGCAGCCAGCGCATTATTTTGGACCAAGACATAAGCAGCTTCACGACTAAGCCCTTTTTGTACCAACGCGAGTAAGACCTGTTGCGAGAAAACAATACCACCACGTTGCCAAAGGTTACGGGCCATATTTTCAGGGTACACCACCAATCCATCCAGAATGCTATTGAATCGGTTTAGCATATAATCCACCAAGGTTGTAGCATCTGGCAGAATAATCCGCTCAACAGAGCTGTGACTAATATCTCGCTCATGCCACAATGCAATATTTTCCATCATTGGAATCGCATAGGAGCGCACCATTCGGGCTAATCCGGTAATATTTTCACAGCCAATGGGATTGCGCTTATGGGGCATCGCTGATGACCCTTTTTGACCTTTGGTAAAAGGCTCCTCTGCTTCTCGAACTTCTGATCTTTGAAGATGGCGGATTTCGACTGCAAATTTTTCAAGCGAACTGGCCAAAAGTCCCAAGTCTGTAATAAACCCGGCATGTAAATCCCGCTGAATCACCTGATTGGTAATACGAGCCGGTTGCAATCCAAGGAGCTCGCAGGTTAAGGTTTCAACCTGGGGATCAATTGCGCTATAGGTCCCAACAGGCCCACTCATCATACCCACTTTTAAAGCCTGAACACTCTGACTTAGCCTGGTTTTATGGCGTCCAATTTCATCAAACCAGATTAAAAGCTTTAACCCAAAGGTTGTGGGCTCGGCATGGATCCCATGAGACCGACCAATCATGGGCGTATTTTTATATTGACATGCAGTATGCCAAAGGGTCTGCTCCAAGGTCTCCAACTTATCCAGAATCATCTGGCCAGCTTGCCCCAGCTGAAGCGCAAGGGCTGAATCAATCAGGTCTGAACTGGTCATCCCCATGTGAAGAAATCGGCCTTTTTCGCCAACAACTTCCGTTACACAGGTTAAAAAGGCAATGACATCATGTTTTACTTCTAACTCAATCTCATCAATCCGGTCTAGCCGAAAGCAGGCTTTCTGACGAACTTCGTTTGTCACACCTTTGGGAACAATGCCCAGTTCTTCTTGAACCTGAAGAACAGCCAGCTCAACTTTCAACCACAAAGCATATTTCGTCTCTCGACTCCAGAGCCGCTCCATTTCAGGCAATGTATAACGTTCAATCATGGGGAAAATTCCTAACTAAGCTGTTACTTTCGAACCTTGCAACTTCTCCCAGTCTGATTTAAAGGCTTTAATCCCTTTATCTGTTAATGGATGATTGTACATCTGTTCGAGTATTTTAAAGGGAATGGTAGAAATGTTAGCACCTGCTGCGGCTGCCTGAGTCACATGCAAAGGATGTCGAATACTGGCAGCCAAAACCTGACTGGGCGAAGCATGTAAACTCAAGATATTCGAAATTTCATGAATGATGGCCATTCCATCATAACCAATGTCATCAACCCGTCCCACAAAGGAACTAATATAGGTTGCACCGGCAGCAGATGCTAAAAGTGCTTGGTTTGCTGAAAAGACCAGGGTTACATTGGTTTCAATACCATTTTCAGAAAAATAGCGAACGGCTTTCATACCTTCATTTGTCATTGGGACTTTAATGGCAATATTATCGGCCCACGTATTAAACTCTAAGCCTTCTTTAATCATCCCTTCTGCTTGATCCGAAATGACTTCAACACTAATAGGGCCTTGCGGAATTAAACCGGCAATCTCTTGGATCACCCGTTTCACATCACCATGGTTATTTTTGGCCAACAAAGAAGGATTGGTTGTAACCCCCGAAATCGTTCCCCAACTTGCCGATTCACGTATTTCATCTAAATTTGCACTATCCACAAAAAGTTTCATCGATTTCCAACTCCTGTCCTGACTGTTTACTTGCGATGTCATTCTATCACAGAGGACAAGGGATTTCGTCTACTAAGATTTCAAGTATCCAACATGAGGGCCTTCAAAATGTGGATTAAACACGTTAACCATACAATTAACGGCTTCAAAAACAGGACCATAAACCGTTTTTACGTGTCAATCCTGAAACTGACGCAAAATATATCCTATTGAATATCAAATTGATATCAAATTCGTTTTTGTGGAGGAGGCCATGATATACACAAAGATATATATTATAAATATAGGCTGTCTTCCTCAACAACGTAGACCTTGAGAGTCACTCCAATCACCGCTCTTCATTGGGCGGTGTTTCTCTTTTATGCGAGTTTTTCAAGCAGATTCTTGTTTGGCTTTGGCCTTGGCAGCTTTAACACCTTTATCGGGATCGAATTGCGGCTCCACAAAGATGGCAAAATGAGGGCAGTTGAGTTCACACAACATACATTCTGTACATTTATTAATCTCATGAACCGCTGCAATTTGTCCTTCCACTTTGCCAGCATGACTGACCATCTCTAAAACATCAAAGGGGCAAGATTCAACACAAATCTCGCATCCGGTACATAAAGGCTCAACAACGTCTATTCTAACCATGGTATCAAAGGTCCTAACGCTTCTTTAAAGATAATAAAAAGAGATACCCTTATCTTAGCACCATCCCCCAACAGAGTACTATCATTTTTAAACCACAAACCCGGCACTGGGTGAGCCGGGTTTGCAAAAGTTTCTTCTAAAACCGATTAGGAAAAGCTACTGGAAATACTGGGATCAACGCCCGAGTTTGATGAATCCAACAAAGTGCCGGAGTCAAAACTGCTTCCAAGTGGATTTAAGAATGGATCAGTCAAAGTGGGATCAAGCATACTCCCAAAAGGACTATTAGACATGCTGTTACCGCTGATCAGCGATCCCAGCATTCCAAGAAACTGTCCGAGTTTGCCACTTGATGCCAATGAAGACATAAGATTGCTCGAATCACTGCTAAAAGGATTCCCAAAAGCATTACCAAAAATGCCAGATGAGTTGTTGAGCCCCATATAGCTGAGTACTTCATTAATTAAACCTGAAAGATCTCCATTAAACCCACCTTGGGGCGAAAAAGGATCACCAAGGGCATTGCCAAAAAGACCATTATTTTGCCCAAACATCCCCATACTGAGTTCTTGGTTATATAAATCTGAGCTTAATGCCGCCATTTCAGCACTATTGGCGACCTGACTTTGCTGAGGTGATACTGTTGCACTACTCACATTTGAAGCCGTACCACTTGTACTTTGACTATTAACAGGGGACGCTGCAGTACTTAAACTAATTTCATTTGCCATAACGAATTCCTCCACACATTAGAATTTTCTTGTCCAAACAGGAAAAGGATTAGAGACACACCATATTTATATAAAAACAATTTTACAAACGTTGATGATAGGGTTAATAAAAAGATAAGAATCAGGGTCTGCTTGCCTTAGAAGCCTTAATTAAAAAGATGTATTAGCCCATGTGACGTATCTTTTGATTTTCACCCCGACAAAATAGGCATTATTCAGGATTTTATGCCGTTTCCAATCAGGACTCTGGTATAATGCAACAAAACTATCTTGCCTTTTCATCGCCCAAGAACAAGATAGTGAAATGACAAAACGGAAATACTGTGCGGCTTCCCCCCGAAGATGAGTCGCTTCGCTTCAGTAAAGAGGAGGTATCCATCAAAAATGGTCAACACAGTCAGTATCCAAGAACGTCCACAAACAACAGCCACAGAAACACTCAGACCCTTTACAGGAAAGTTGCCTTGCTCTGGCGAAGGAGAATTGTGCATTTTGCCTGAAGAGAAAAAGGCGGTTGATGCACTCATTATGGCCTATCAAAAGTTTTCAGACTTGGCACAAACCATCAAGCCTGGGGCTGACGATATTATCTTACAATTTGAAACAGGCATCAACAAGGCCCATTTAGCCATTGGTACCCTTTATTTTCTCCACACCCTTAACCAGGAATATCGAAAACTGGGTGGCACCCCAGAAGAAAAAACACTGTCAAAAACACCCATTCCAACCATTACGACGCAAGAAACGTTGGTGACCTTAAAACACTGGAGAAATGATTTTCTAAAAGAGACTGCCGAGCGACATTATTCAGAGGCTTTTCAAGATATTTTGCTCGATCTTCTTGATGCCTGGGACCATACCCTTTCGCTGACCCACTGTTATCCAGATCAGCATCTTTATCATGAATTTATTCAAGGGATAAAACAGTGCGAAACCATTTTAAATCAGCTTCGCCAAGAATCTTAGGCGTAAAATAAAACGTGTTTCTCCTTACTCTGCCTCGTTAAAAGGACGAGTGATCTTTTCACTATCTTCTTGTAGTGACTCCACCAGCTCTTCAACTCGGCCTTTGGCCTTGGAAAGTTTTTGCTGACATATCTTAAGGTGTTTTACCCCTTTCTCAAACAGCGCCAATGACTCCTCCAAGGAGGGAGACCCTTTTTTAAACTGATCGAGAATCTCATCCAAGGTTTTAAATGAGTGACTAAAGCTGGATTGTTCATCGGTGGTGGTTTCAGGCATCTTTTCCATCTCGCTTTTGAATGACCTCACATTGTACTTGACCATCTGATAATCTGACATAGAAAGGTTCTTTGACTTGAAGCTGTTTCACAGAGGAGACAATCTGGCCCTCGGAATCTGAAACAATGGCAAAGCCCCTGGCTAAAGTTGCTAACGGATTAAAAGCATCCAATTGTGCTGCGGCACGAGAAAGAGATTGTTCTATCCGCTGAAAAGAAAATGAAAATTCATGCTGCAACCGCTCAGTAAGTCCCGTCAACTGCTGGGAAACCCCCTCTAAAACACTGTGATAGGTGTCGGTTAACTGCATGGCTTTTTGATCAAATTGCTGTTCGTAAAAGTAAAAAATGTCCATCATCTCATCCATGAGCTGCTGCTTTTGGTGGGATAAATCCAATATTAAGCGTTCATAGTCAGGAACCGCAACTTCAGCGGCTGCTGTTGGGGTTGAGGCAGAGTAATCTGCCACAGCATCTGCCAAGGCATAATCCGGTTCATGCCCAATCCCTGTCACCACCGGCAGGCGAGAATTAAAAATGGCTCTCACCACAGGCTCTTCACTAAAACAAAACAAATCTTCAAAAGAGCCACCCCCTCGGGCAACAATCAGCAGATCTAAATTAAAATCAGGATTATTCAGTGCGTTGATACCGGCAGCAATTTCTTCAGCAGCCCCGACACCCTGGACCTTCACCGGGGCGAGCAAAACATCCACCATCGGGTTTTTCCGACGAATCACCCGCAACATATCATGAATCACAGCCCCAGTGCGGGATGTCACAATCCCAATACGTTTGGGAAAAGCAGGAATAGGCTTCTTAAACTCCGGGAGAAAGAGCCCTTCCGCCTCTAATTTCTCTTTGATTTGTTGAAAGGCCAGTTGCAGCGGCCCCACCCCAACAGGCTCAATTTTTCGGGCCACCAATGAATACGTCCCATTGGGCGCATAAATTTCTAAATTTCCGGTAATATACACGGCCAAACCATCTTTTAGCTCAAAGGAAAGATTCTTGGCCAGCCCAGCCCATAGAATACCACTGATTCCAGCACCAGCGTCTTTCAAGGTAAAGTAAACATGGCCCCTTGAGGAGCGTTTGGCATTGGAAATTTCCCCTTCCACAATCAAGGTCCCCCCTAAAACAGGGTGTTCAGAAATACATGATTCAATATACGCTGTTAGTTCAGAAACCGTATAGCTTTCATGCTTTGCGAATGAAAAAATATCCGACACTTCATACTGTTCCTCAACATCCGCAGAACTTTCTGCCTCGATTTGCGGCATATCCGGGGAATTAAATATCAACCGCTGCTGATAAGGATTGTCTTTGCCTTGGTTCATCGAGAGGCCCTTAAAACACTTGCCCCTCATTATAATGCTTTTTCAAGTGGTCCTATAGATCAATGGCTTATAAGCCCTTATTGAGGAGACATTGCCTCTTTTTGGAACAGAAACAGCAGTAATCTTCGCTAATAGGTCCCGATTAAGTTGCGAACTTCCCAGAGTTCCGGGAAAAAACGTCCTTCAATGGTAGAGGCCAAATATTTGGCACCGCTACTGCCACCGGTCCCCGTCTTCATCCCAATGGTTCGCTCCACCATTTTAAGGTGACGAAAACGCCAGAAGCTAAAGTTTTCATCAAAGCTTAATAGGGCCTCACACAGGGTATACAAGTCAAAATAACGCTGTGTGTTTTGATAAATCGTTTCAATGGCATGAAGCACTTTTTCATGGGATTGATACGGTTCTTTCACATCCCGTTCCAGCACGTCTTGTGGAATTTCAAACCCACGCCGAGCCAATAAGCGAATGAAATGATCGTACAAAGTAGGTGCAGCTAAGTGGGCTTCCAGCCGTTCTAATGCATTTGGTTGATTGGCAAAGGCTTTTAAGAAATAGTGGTTTTTGAGCCCGCTAAAAAACTCAATTTCTCTGAACTGAACCGATTGAAATCCACTGGCTGGACGCAAATGATCTCGAAAAGCGGCAAACTCGATAGGTGTCATGGTTTCTAAAACATCAATCTGGGCCACCAGAACTTTTTGAACCGTTAAAATCCGGTGAAGCACTTTCACACTCCGTTGGATGTCATCAGCATTGAAACAGCGCACAACCTCGTTTAACTCATGTAGAATTTCCTTAAACCACAGCTCATGCACCTGATGAATCAAAATAAACAGGGTTTCATCGTGGTGCTGTGACAATAACTGCTGTAAGGATAAAAGTTCCGGGACCTTCAGATAACTTTCATAATCAATGGCTTGGGGCGTTGGTGGGTTCACAATAACAGACTCTCTCTTCAAGTTATGACAATGGAAACATTGATATCATCGTAACAAAGCTTCATGCAAGCTTCAAACGAAAATTTTAGAAAACTGACGCATGCCAATTTGGGCTTTCCGTTATATTCAGTAGCTCACGCTCCAATAAACAAAGCACTCAGGGAAACGCTTCCCTCAAATTACACAATAGAGCAGTACTCCCGAAAATCATCAGGCGGTATACTTTATAATAGTCAGCGATGATAACCGGAAAGAGAATCAGAACGAGGCGCGTTCATACATGTCGGATGCCGATCTGTGCGCAACGAAAAAACTCGTAGCCATGATGCTTTCCAGCATCGCTGGCTTTTTATGCCGCTCATTGGAAACTGATCAAATACGACTGGGCGCAGAAACAGAGATGCTGAGTCGCCTGGGTTGAATAAGCGATCATCCGTAAAGCTTAAGAGTTTGTTTATATTTTAGATAACACAAAAAGCATAATTATTGTTTTTATACCTATGTATCTCGTTTCATTTACAAATTGTGTCTCTCAAGTTAGTTACTTAATGGAGGTTAAACGGTTATGGCTTCAGTTATCGGTCTCGCTATGTCCGAATCACAAATCGCATTATCAAACCAATCTCAAGTTAGAGCATATGCTGATCAGCTAGGTATGCAACAACTGATGCAGGCTACAACAGCGGCTCAAGAATCACAAGGATTGATGGGCTAGTTCAATAATTAAAAAATTAAATACTAAATAAAGGAGGTTTTATAAGATGCCATTATCAATCGGAACAATGACCGCCCTTGCACAGGCTAGTACATATTTATCTCAGGATAAAGAAGGTGCACAGGCAATTGGAGCATCTGCTCAACAATTTAAACAAGCTGCAGATAAAGATGCTTCAACGGGTATAAAAAGTG
>JANWIO010000066.1 GCA_025449835.1 Vampirovibrionales bacterium | reverse complement strand
TTCAACGATCAACAGGAGAAATGGTTTCCCGATTTGAAAAACGGGGTGAAAACCTGTATGAAGCCCTTAAGTCCCGAGGCGTGTTGGCACTGCTTTATTTTAATTACTGGACTCGGGTTAATTATGATATGTTGATTCCCTTTAGAAGCAGGTCACCTCAGGGATGTCGAGCGCTCCAAAATGCCATTGAGCATCAGTTAAGTCTTAAAAGCTTACCCAATAACCTTGCGCCGAGTTCGGTGCTAGAATCCATGGTGGGGGCTTACGCCAGTTGGAGTGTTTGGGCGGGTAAACCTGGTGTGGATTATCGTATTTATCAGGATGAATCTGGCCATCTGATTCTGATTCCTAAAGGGCGGCCGCATTTAACCATGAAACCACGAAGAACTCACTGGCGCCGCAGGTTTTCTAAAAGAGGTGAGCCCAGAAGCTAGTCTTGCCTTGCAAAAACAAACAGACACTCCTCATGTTAAGAGTGTCTGTCGTCAAAATTGAGGTAAAAAGCCGATAGGTTTAAAATTTATTGATCGAGAACAGCGATTTCATCGCCTTCTTCAATGTCTACTTTTAAATGATATTCTTCCTCTAAGCCTTCCTCTTCAGCCATGGTTTCAGCTTCTTCACCGATTTCTCGACGAATGGTTTCTTGGGTATGCTTTGATTTACCATTGCGGTTTAAGAGTTTGGTTTTGTGCTTTTGAAGGCTGCGCTCAATTTTATCCACCAGCTTATCAATGCTGGCATACAAATTTTCAGAGGCGGCTTCGACCCGAATCACAGCACCGGTGACATGAACTGTGGCTTCGGCAAGTTGGTTTTCTGAGATTCGTGGGTTTTTTTCAACTTCTAAAATCACATGTACTTCTAAAATAAAGTCGTAGTGGTTTTCAAGGCGGCTGATTTTTTGATTCACGTAGTCTTTAATGGCGTCTGTGAGCTCAATATTTCGTCCGTTGGTTACAATTTGCATCGTACTGGTCTCCCCGTCAGGCAACGTGTAAGAAAAAGTATCCAATGTGTTCCTGTTCAAACATCATGGAACAATGCCTATTATAGATGGTCTCTCGTGGAATTGGTATGGTTCATTTCACCGAGTTTTGACCAGAATCTGTTGTAATTAGGTGAGGACCGGAGTGGATTGGGGTTTGTAGAACGGAAATGCGCTTATCCCCGCATATTTGGAGACAGCCCCTAAGGATTGTTCAATTCTCAAGAGTTGATTGTATTTTGCAATCCGATCCGTGCGAGAAAGGGAGCCGGTTTTAATTTGCCCAGCATTTACACCCACTGCTAAATCCGCAATAGTGGTATCTTCTGTTTCACCGGAACGGTGGCTAATTACCGTTGTATATCCTGCTTGGCGAGCAAGATTAATAGTGGTTAAGGTTTCGCTTAAGGTCCCAATTTGATTGAGTTTAACCAAGATGCTATTGGCCACTTTTTGCTCAATCCCTTTTTTCAGGATTTCGGGATTGGTCACAAAGAGATCATCACCCACCAGCTGCACTTTGGTGCCAAGCTGTTGGGTAAGATGTTTCCATCCCTCCCAATCTCCTTCAGCCAGCCCATCTTCAATGGAGATGACGGGGAACTGTCGGTACAAGTCTTCCAGGTAGTCAATCATCTGATCAGAGGTGAGGGTTTTCCCTTCCCCTTTCATCTGGTATTTGCCCTCTTCGTAAAATTCTGAGCTGGCAGCATCGATGGCAATTTTAACCTGGCTATGGGTATTAAACCCGGCTTTTTCAATGGCGGTCAGTAAAAGTTCAATGGCTTCTTTACTGCCCGAAAGATGAGGTGCAAAGCCGCCTTCATCCCCAACGCCGGTATTTAAACCCCGTTCTTTTAAAACTTTTCGCAGGGTCCAGAAAATTTCAGACCCCCATCGAAGGGCTTCTGAAAAACGTTGGGCGCCGACAGGGACGATCATAAACTCTTGGATGTCGACGTTGTTATCGGCATGAGCGCCACCGTTTAAAACATTCATCATCGGAACAGGCAAAACAGAAGCATTGACCCCACCCAGATAACGATAAAGTGGAATTTCCAAATAGGTTGCAGAGGCTTTGGCCACTGCCAGGCTAACCCCTAAAATAGCATTTGCACCCAGTCGAGATTTATTGGGGGTCCCATCCAGATCTAAAAGAACGCTGTCAATTTCCGTTTGATTTTGGGCATCGCGATCAACCAACTCTTTCATAATGATTTCATTGACGTTTTCAACGGCTTGGCGAACGCCTTTTCCTAAGAAACGGGTGGGGTCATTGTCCCGGAGTTCAATGGCTTCTCGGGATCCGGTACTGGCCCCAGAAGGTACACTGGCTCGTCCGATAGAACCATCAGAAAGATATACCTCAACCTCAACGGTTGGATTTCCGCGGGAGTCTAAAATCTCACGGCCTTGAATATGCTCAATAAACGAACCCATAATCTGGTGCCTCCTGTGCTTGTCTGCTACTGTGGCAGTTGTGGATTATTATAAACATCGGACATAACCGTGTAAAGCGATGCTGCCGATTGTGCCGGAACGGCTGACTGCGGAACCGCTTCAATCCGAACGGTTAAAATTCGTCTTCCCAGATTTAACGTTAAGGTATCCCCCACTTTTACTTCAGAGGAAGGTTTTGCCATCTTATCGTTTAAAAGAACGCCTCCGCCTGTACAAAGTTCGTTTGCAACAGTTCTGCGTTTAATTAAACGAGAAACTTTCAAGTACTTATCAAGTCGCATTTCTTAAAAATCAGCCGCCAAGTGTGCTTGCGCGTTTAATGACCTCGTAGCATAATTTTCTCATAAATTAAAATTTTAATGGAATTGGTAAGGACGGGGCTATGAGTATACTTTATACAAAGGGAACGGATCGCACGATGCATGAGTTTCACAATGAGACATTTCTCAATGCACAGCGGCAACTGGATTATGTTGCAGAGCTAATGAACCTGGATGCAGGGATTCATGAACGGCTGCGCTATCCTCGAAAAGCATTAATTGTCTCTGTTCCCATTAAACTGGATAACGGACATACCAAAGTTTTAGCGGGATATCGAGTCCAGCATGATCAGACTCTTGGGCCAACCAAGGGCGGTATTCGATTTCACCATGAAGTGAACTTAGGGGAGGTTGCAGCGCTTTCCATGTGGATGACATGGAAATGTGCTCTGCTCAATTTGCCTTATGGTGGTGCAAAAGGGGGCGTTTGTTGTTTCCCTGAAGAGATGAGTATTAGCGAATTGGAACGGGTGGCACGCCGATATACCACGGAGATTTTATCCATTATTGGCCCTGAAAAAGATATTCCTGCACCGGATATGTATACCAATGAGCAGATTATGGCTTGGATTATGGATACCTACAGTAACTTTGTGGGGTATGCTGTTCCGGGTGTTGTAACAGGGAAACCTGTGAATGTCGGAGGCTCTTTGGGACGCCATGAAGCCACTGGCAGAGGGGTTGCTTTTACTATTGGAAAAACCCTTGAAAAATTGAAAATTACGACCGAGCATCCCACGGCCGCTGTTCAAGGTTTCGGAAATGTGGGCAGTATTACAGCCAAGTATCTCCACCAAATGGGCTGTAAAGTAGTTGCCATTACTGATGTTCAAGGGGGTATTTACAATCCAGAAGGCATTGATATCCCCAATCTGTTGGCCTATGCCAAAGAACGTGGCACGGTTATTGGTTTTGCCAATACGGATAAAATCGAAAACGATGAGCTTTTGGGCTTAGAAGTGGATATTTTAGTTCCGGCGGCGCTGGCCAATGTGATTACCAAACATAATGCGGATCAGATTCGGTGTAAAATATTGGCCGAAGGCGCAAATGGCCCTGTTACTCCAGAGGCAGACGAAATCCTCAATGAAAAGGGCATTTTTGTGATTCCCGGCATTTTGGCCAACTCGGGCGGTGTTGTGGTCTCTTATTTTGAATGGGTTCAAGGCCTTCAACACTTATTCTGGAGTGAAGATGAGGTCTTTCAAAAACTTCACTATTTGCTTGGGAAGGCCTTTGAAGAAGTGTATAGTGTTTATGCTGAGAAAAAAGTTGATCCCAGGACGGCTGCCATGATGATTGGCGTTGGGCGTGTGGCAGCAGCCAAAATGCTACGGGGACTGTATCCGTAGTTTGTTTTCTCCTGGGGAGATTTGATTCAAAAAGTAAATTCTTGCCATTTCACGGTATGATAGAAAACACGACGTGTATTTGGTGTTTGCGTGGGTATTAAAACGTGAGAAAAATTGTTATTTCTGCAATTGGACAGGATCAGCCAGGCATTGTGGCGGCCTTCACCAAAGCGTTGTATGACAATCAATGCAACATTGAAGACACCAGTATGACACTGCTGGAAGATCACTTTACGATGTTATTTATTGTCCATATCCCGCACGAGCTCACCTCGGAGCATCTTGAAAAGCATTTAAAAAACGTTTCTCAGGAGTTTAATCTTCAACTTACCCTTTATCCTATTGAAACAACCATTGAAAATCCGGAATCTTCTGGAACGCCCTGGATGATTTCGGTATCGGGTCAGGATCAAACCGGTATTATGTATCATGTCACGCAATACTTGGCTGCCCAAAAGGTTAATATTCGACATCTTTCTTCTAAACGGCTACGCAGATCTTCAGGAGAAACCCTTTTCTTAATGGCACTCGAAGTGGATGTGCCCCAATCACTCTTACCCGAGCAAATTCAAAGCGATTTGCATGCATTATCTTCGAGAGAAGGTCTGGAAATTCATGCTGAGCCGCTAGAAGTGTATACCTTATAGAATAAAATGGCGATTTTAAAGATTTTATTGTACCCAAACCCTGTTTTACGGCAGCAATGTCAGCCGGTTTCTCAGGAAGAACTAGCCTCTGAAACCACCCAAACCTTGATAAAAGACATGATTGAAACCATGTATAATTACGAAGGAACTGTTGGCCTGGCTGCACCTCAGGTTGGGGTTCCCCTCCAGATTATGGTGATGGATGCCACGGCAAAAACAACACGCGATCGTCTCTTTGTTGTGATTAATCCGGTGATTATCCAGCAATCCCAATGGAAATATTCCAGGGAGGGATGTTTAAGCTTCCCAGATTATCTGGTGACGGTAAAACGCGCTCGTAAATTAACAGCGAGTTGTTTAAATCAATATCAAGATGAGGAAACATTGGTGTTTAAAGATTTTGAGGCTATTATTTTTCAACATGAGTGGGACCATCTACAAGGCATTTTGTTTATTGATCGGGTCAAAAATATCCAAACCGATATTTTGGATCGCAATGCGTTATCTGCCTCTTAGCGAGGGACATTTTGTTAAATCCTAGTAAGGGCGGCTTGTTGGTGTTTAAGGAAGAATATACCAAGTGAATTCGTCTACATGGGGATTTTACCAGTTCTTGCCCTCGGTTATTTAATCGATGACAATGAGGTTAAATTCCTACTACACTAAAAATAGTTACCAATGCGATGAGATCAAGAACCATTTTAAAACAGCGTTATCAGCTTCTAATAACCTTCTGTTTGTGTGGGATGTTAATGCTTCAGGGGCTACTTCCGGCACTGAGTTTTGCAGAACGCATTTCTCCTGAGCTAAACGCGTTTTCGTCAGTTCAAGGAGGAAGCCAGCAAGGTGTTTCTCAAAATAACATTACAACGCCAAAATCTGCTTCCAATGGCTATTTGCAGATGCAGGTTGCTACACCAACAGCAGATGAAGACAATTCAATCCCCGTTTTAAAAGGATCGGTTCAGGAAGACAAGAATTTTGTTCCTGATGTCGATTATAGTCACTCTTTTACAATCCCTAAAGGCGATAAGCTTCAGTTGATTATTATGGATATGGTGGCCACGGGATACAGTGAGCAAGGGGACCAGTTTGATGCTCGGGTGAAAGATGCTGTTGTGCGGGATGGAAAAATTTTAATTCCGGCGGGTGCCTTGGTAAAAGGCCATGTTGAAAAGATTGCCGAACCCGGTAAAGCTTTTGACCGAAGTGGCAAAATGGTGCTTTCCTTTGATTACATTTTAATGCCCGATGGCCGAAAAGTCGCTTTTGATAGTGAATACAAAAAAGGTGATAGCACCCTAAAAGCTGTTGGACGTGCGGTTGTTGGTGGTATTGGCGGAACCTTAGTTGGGGCGGTAAAAGGGGTAATTGTTGGGCTGAAATTTGGTGGTTTGGCTGGAGTAGCTCTAACACCTGGGGCCACGTTGGTTGGTGGGGGTGGTTTAGGAGCAATTTTTGGTCTGGGGCAAGGTTTGGCCCAATCCGGTGATCAGGTATATTTAAAGGAAGGGGATGAAATCCAGGTAGCTCTTGAGAAGTCATTAAATTTACCCGTGGTCAATGTTCCACCCGATACCCAGAATGAAATTCATGCCAATGGGCTTCATGTACAGGTGGTAGGGTATTCCCTGGGACGAGATCCCTTTAAGGTGGAAAATCAAATTAATTTAAAGCTTAAAATTGACAATGAGACCCAATATACGTTTAACAGTATGGACTTGGCCTTGGTGGATCAATATAACAACACTTATTCGCTTTCTCCTTTTGGTGATGACAGTATGTTTATCTTTCAAATTCCACCGGATACAAAATATTCAGGGGATGCAACGTTTTCGGTTAAAAGCCCTGAAGTAAGACATTACCTGGTTTTTTATAAGCCCTATACCCGTGAAATTTTGGCCAAAATCTCGTTAACAGAGGCATTAAAAAACCTCTCCAACCAAAATGCGACCAATCTTGTTTCTCATCAGGCGAATAATTCCTGAGAGGCTTTATAAGAGTCTTTTGTAGAGAGGTTTTTTAGATTATTTTAGTGCCTCTTAGTGGCGAGCACCAATTGTTTCTTTTTCTTTGGCAATTTCTTCAACCATGTCAGCCACTTCTTTGCGGTCTTTGTCTTTTAGAATAATATCAGCTTGAGAAACAATGCCAATGCATTTGTGCTGATCATCAACAACCGGAATTCGACGGACTTGGTGTTTTTCCATTAAATCGACAGCCTTATGCAGGGGGTCTTCAGGTTTTACGGTAATCATTTGCCCTAGGCGGATGCAATCTTTAACTTGAATCTCTTTGGGTAATCTCTGATTTTCAAGCAGGCAAAGGGCAATGTCTCTGTCCGTAATAATCCCTTGGACTTTGTGCTCTTTATCCACTACTGGGATTGCACCGCAGTCTTCATCTTTCATCAGCTGCAAAGAGCAGGTGATGGGATGATGAAGCTCACATGTTTTGGGATGATGGGTCATAATGTCTTTGACGTGTTGCATATTTTCCTCCTTATTTGAACCATTAACACTTCAACGAACGTAGCGTTTGGCTACGGATTAGCCAGCTTCTCAAGAAAATGACGCCTTCCACTTTAATCGGAAGCTTAAAAATGCGGCATTCCCTACTGTGGTAATTGGCAATGCCAAAATAAGCCCTTGCTTATCCGGAGAATGACACTAAATAAAAAAGACTTCCTGGAGGGAAGTCTTTTCAAAAATTGGTTTATACGGATTGAACTTATGCGATACCAAGGGGGAAAGGTTGGTTGGTATCACTTTGAAGTGTGCCATTTTTATTAAATTGAAAAATACTAGCATTATGGAGCAATGATAAAACCTGCTGTCCATTGGGGGTGCCGCGGTTACGCAAGTACCATTGACTCACCAAATCTTTTACCAAACCTTGGGCAAATTGATTGACATCACTGGGAGCACTGCTATCCAAGCTGTTAAAGATAAAGGTTCTCAGTTGGGTATTGGGTGAACCATTATCCAGTAAAAGCCCTTCCTGTGCAATGGATTGGGAAACCAGTGCTTTTCGATTGTCATCCATCTTATCGATTACTTTAGGTTTCAGGATGTTATTAATATTCACCAGTCCATCTTGCTGGCAGAGAGTGCACAAATGAACCACTTCATCCACTTCATCCGGCGAGCCTTTAATTAACACATGGCAAAAGGCTTGAGTTAGCTCTGATTTGGTAAAATCCCCACTATCAATGGCGGTTTTTAGTTGTGTTGCGTCTCCTTGGGTTGCAACATAACCATCATTGTCTGTATCATCCTTGGTGGTTTCATAATCATTGTTCACAAGAAGCACATTATTTAATTTGTCCAAAGCTGCTTGGTAACTTCCTGAAGGTGTTGGGGTGGGTGTAGGAGCTGGGGTTGGTGTTGGCGTGGGGGTAGGTGTTGGTGTGGGGGTAGGTGTGGGGGTAGGAGTCGGTGTGGGAGTTGGTGTACTCCCATCGGTTGAACTGATAAGATTAAGCCCTGGGAAAAGTGCATCAAGTAAGGCAAGATCATCGCTACTGACCCCATTGCTTTGGAGATTGGTACCGGAGCTGATAACCTGTTTGAGAATGCCCCCCATGAGCGTCATTTGCTGACTCATGGTATTCACTTGTGCCGTGAGATTTTGAATCATCAATGCTTGTTCACCCGCGATGTATCCAGCTTGATAATCAGATGAAGTCCCTGTACTCGTCGGCATTGTTCCAAAACCGCTACTAGAACCTCCGAGACTGCCATATCCACTGAGCTGTGAAAGGAGACCGCCACCTGAAGCGGAAGCGCTTTGGGGCATAATAGGGGCACCTGATTGAATGCCCTGGATGTACTGCATCATTTGGCTAATGGTGTTATTGGTATTAGCCTGACCGGGGTACGCATTATAAATACTACTCATGCTGATGCTCCTCTTCTCCTCTCAGCAAGGCTGAAGTGTGTATTGTGAGTAAAAGCATTGACTTTAGCTCCTTGCCAATCCTTTTCTATAGGATATAAAAGGATATCGGCGAATTGAGGAAAAAGTTTAATGGTTGATATCTCTCTAAAGAAGTTGTAGCCTGAGGATGTCAGATTTCAACGATGGATGCGGTTAATTTTTCTTGTTAAGTTTTGTGAAGAGGGTGCAATAAAGGAGCGTGATGCCGATGGCTGATGAAGCAAATTGCCCTTATCCCCGGTTTCAGAGTGGGGAATATCGGATTACCGTTGTACCCGTGGGTGAGTTGGCTTTGGATGGCGGGGCCATGTTTGGGGTGGTGCCCAAGGTGCTTTGGGAAAAACTCATTAGGCCTGATGAAAAAAATCGAATCCCCTTGGCCCTCAATTGCTTATTGGTGGAATATAAAGATGAAAAATGCTTGCTAGACACCGGCGTTGGGACCAAATTTTCTGAAAAATATCAAGAGATGTATGGAATTCACAATACGGCGCCCATTGAACATTTTTTAAAACCCTTAGGCCTAGGGACTCAAGATATCACAAAGCTTTTGCTGACCCACTTGCATTTTGATCATGCTGGCGGCGCAACCACGTTTAATGCAGAGGGCGAAGTGGTCCCCACTTTTGAAAATGCTGAAATAGTGGTTCATTCAGGAGAATGGGAGGATGCCCTTTCTCCAACACCAAAATCAAAGGCCAGTTATTTAAAAGAGAATTTTTTGCCATTACGAGATACAGGTCGCTTAACCTTATTGCAAGGGCCTCAAAATGAGATTTTACCAGGGCTTTCATTACGCGTAACGGGGGGGCATACGGAGTTTCATCAGGCTTTGGTTTTAGACACTCCCCAAGGCGGATTTGTGTATTGGGGAGATCTGATTCCAACCCATCATCATTTAAAAATACCCTATGTGATGGCCTATGATCTTTACCCCGTTGAGACCATGGCAATGAAGGAACGTCTGTTGCAGGAAGCCTTTGAGAAGCATTGGTTCAATATTTTTGAGCATGATCTGGATGTATCGGCCTGCCAATTGGCTTATAATGATCTCAAGAAGGTCTATTCTGCCAAAGAGGACCCTGTTGTTACTTTCAGCGCTTAACCTCTGTTTTAAAGAAAAGGAAAACACTAAATTATCATGTCTTCTAAGTCCGCCTTAACCTTTCAAGAGCTTATTGCCAATTTAAATCAATACTGGGCTGAGCAGGGATGCGTGATTCAATACCCCTATGACATTGAAAAAGGGGCCAGCACCATGAATCCGGCCACTTTTTTAAGGGTCTTGGGACCTGAGCCATGGAGCGTGGCCAATGTTGATCCGTGCCGTCGCCCAACAGATGGCCGATATGGGGATAATCCAAACCGGCTTCAGCACTATTTTCAATATCAGGTGATTATGAAGCCTGCGCCAGCGACGATTCAGGATTTGTATTTAAACAGCTTGGCCTCGTTGGGTATTGATGTAAAGCAACATGATATTCGTTTTGTGGAAGACAATTGGGAGTCACCTACCTTGGGGGCTTGGGGTGTCGGCTGGGAAGTTTGGTTGGATGGGATGGAAATTACCCAGTTTACTTACTTTCAGCAAGCTGGAGGCTTGGATTTACATCCGACGGCCGTGGAAATTACCTATGGCTGTGAACGAATTGCCATGTATTTGCAGAATGTAAGTAGTGTGTATGACATTCAATGGAATGATGACGTCAAATACGGTCAGATTTATCACCAGAATGAGGTGGAGCAGTCGACGTATAACTTTGAGGTCTCTACACCAGAGCGTTTAAGCAAGCTGTTTGATTTATACCGGGATGAGGCAGAAAACTGCCTCGAACATGAATTGGTGTTACCAGCCTACGACTATGTTTTAAAATGCTCTCATGTGTTTAACCTCTTGGATGCCAGAGGGGTTATCAGTCGTGATGAGCGGATGAATTATATTCTCCGAATCCGGCGTTTTGCAGAGCGGGTTGCAAAGCTCTATGTTTCCCAACGAGAAGCCAAAGAATTTCCGCTCTTAAAAAGCTGAAAAATAAAACGTTAAAAGCACTTCAACAAATCGTTTTTGAAAAAGATTTCAGTCGTGCGGTTTGCTTCGTTGTGCTGCAATCGGTATGATACCCGTATGAAGATTACGATTCGCTCTTTTCTGAAAACTTACTGGCGCAATTATTGCTGGGGAATATTCTGTTTGCTGGTGACCAATCTCTTGGGGGCCAGTATCCCTATGATTGTGAAACGAGTGATTGATGAGCTGTCTCATGGGCTCCCGGAAAAAGCACTCACGCTTTTGGGCTTTATCGGCATTATTATTGTGGTGATGTTTGGGGTTCGAGTCTTCTCTCGGTATTTCCTCATTGGGGCCGGTCGCAAAATTGAATATGCCATCAGGATGGATCTTTATCGGCATTTATTGACGCTTCCCCGAAGTTTTTATGATGTTCAGCAAACCGGCGATTTGATGTCTCGCTTAACCAACGATCTAACGGCATTACGTATGTTTTTAGGCGGTGGTGTGATGCTTATTGCCAACGTGATTTTTGCCTATTGCACCATTTTGCCTTTAATGGCCATGTTAAGCTGGCGGCTGACCCTTTTTGCCTTTGCTTTGTATCCGTTGGTGGTTGGCTTAATGCGGGTTTTAAGCTTAAAGGTCAAACGCTTAGCCCATTTGGTGCAAGATCAATTGGGCGGGCTAACGGCAGTTGCCCAGGAAAACTTTTCGGGGATTTCGATTATTCAGTCCTATGCTAAAGAAGTAGAGGAATCGGCTCGATTTTACGATGCCTCAATGGACTATTTTGACGCCAATATCCGCTTAGTGAAAGTTCGGGCCATGCTGTATATCCTCATTGCTGTGGTGAGTGGGGTGAGTGTTCTTATTGCTTTGGGAGAAGGTGGCCGGGAAGTAATTGTGGGAGAACTGGGTTTGAGCGGGCTGGTTGCATTTATGTTGTATATTGAACGCTTGTCATGGCCTACTGCCTCATTTGGATGGATGCTTTCGACAGTGCAACAAGGCATTGCGGCCAAAGAGCGTATTAATCATTTGTTATCCATTCAGCCAACCATTACCGATGCTGCTGCTGATAAAGCCATCACCACAATTCCACCGGGGAAAATAGACGTTCAGAATTTGTCTTTTCGGTATCAAAATCCTTATGCACCAGAAGCAGAGGCGCCATGGGTCTTGAAAAATATTTCATTCACTGTGGAACCCGGTGAAATGGTGGCCATTGTGGGGCCTATTGGAGCCGGTAAAACCACATTGTTAAACCTCTTGGTGCGGTTATATGAGCCGCCTTCCCAGTCAATCTTAATTGGTGGGACTCCCATTGAACAGTTTCCCTTGGAGGTGCTCCGGCAGCATGTCACCCTCATGCCTCAAAATAGCTTTTTGTTTTCCACAACTATCCTCCATAATATTGCCTATGTGAATCCGGAGTGTCACGTAGAAAGTATTGAGGACGTGGCGCAAATAGCTCAGATTCATGAGGAGATTCTGACATTCCCGAAAAGCTATCAAACATTGGTTGGAGAACGAGGGGTTACCCTTTCTGGTGGGCAGCGACAGCGCAGTGCCTTGGCCCGAACTTTATTGATTGAGCCTCAGTTTTTATTGTTAGATGATCCCTTCTCTAATGTAGACACTCAGACGGAGTCTGAGATTATCCAAGCTCTTCAGGAGAGAAAGCTATTACGGCAACGGACAACGATTTTTGCCTCGCAGCGGTTCTCTCTGGTTCGCCAGGCGGATTGGATTCTGGTTTTAAATGCTTCTGGCGAAATGGATGCAAAAGGCACCCACCAAGAACTTCTCGAAAGCTCAGCGTTGTACCGGGCGTTGAATAAGCTGGACACAGATCATAATGCATCGTCCTCTGAGGAGGTTCCTGTTTTATGAGCCCCTTTATAGCATTAAATGACAGTGATGCTCATGAACAAGAAGTCTCTTTTAAGGATATTGTTCTTTTTAAGGCTTTAATTCCTTATATTAAGCCTCATTGGAAATATCTGCTGGCGTCGCTCATTCTACTGCCACTGATCTCTTTGGTTCAGGTTTTACAACCGTTTATTGTGAAACGGGCGTTGGATGGTCCTATTGCTAAAGGTGACGTGATGGGCTTGTTGTCCTTGGTGGGTCTCTTTTTAGGCTTGCTTGTGGTGTTGTATGCGTTGCGTTATGTCCAAATGCTTTTGGCTCAGCTAACAGGGCAACGGATTATTCTGTCATTGCGAACAGCACTCTATGAGCACTTACAGTCTCTTCCAATGGAGTTCTATCATAAAACCCCGTTGGGTGTGATGATTACTCGTATCAGTTCGGATGTAGAAAATATCAGTGAGGTTTTTGCCTCAGGTGGAATTGCAATTTTTTCAGATATTGCAGTCATTATTGGCATTATTGTGGCCATGTTTGTGATGAATTCAAAATTGGCCATGGTGACAGTTTTAATCATGCCGGTTGTTCTCATTACGATGGAGTTTTTCCGGCGAAAATCCCGGATGATATACAACACCTTGCGGGTTCAATTGGCACAGGTGAATAGTACTTTACAAGAAACCCTGACCGGAATTGATGTGGTTCAGCTGTTGTGTCGGGAAAAACAGAATACCCAAAGCTTTGAAACCTTGGGAAAGCAATATTTAAAAACCAATTTGCAATCCATTATTTATGATTCTTCCTTTACAGCGTCTGTTGAGTTTTTATCGTTTGTGACGATTATTATGGTTTTAGGGTTTTTTGTCTGGCAAGAACGGATACACATATCTTCAGTAATTACCTTTGGGGTTTTGGTGGCCTTTTTACAGTATATTCAAATGCTTTTTGAGCCTATTGAAGAGATTAGTGACAAATTTACCATCATTCAGTCAGGTCTTGCCTCCGTTGAGAAAATTATGGAGCTAATGCATGTTCCGGCTTCTTTGCATATCTGTGTACACCCCATTCCGCTGGTTCGGGCCCTAGGGCATATTCAGTTTGAAGCCGTTTGGTTTGGGTATGATCCTGAAAAACCCATCCTGAAGGATTTTAATTTAGAGGTACAACCTGGAGAAAAAATTGCATTGATTGGGGCGTCTGGTGCCGGTAAATCCACCATCATTAAACTTTTGAGTCGGCAGTACGATCCCCAGCAAGGACGTATTTTGGTGGATGGGATCGATATTCGAGAGTATACGCTTCAAGATTTACGGCGCAATATTGTGGTGATTCCCCAAGAAGAATTTTTATTCTCACGACGCATTGCTGACAACATTACCTTGAACTATAAAACACCCATTGACGAGGAAGCCTTAAAGGCCATTACCAAACGGGTTCATGCGGATGTGGTGATTGAACGTCTGCCAGAGGGGATTGAAACGGTTTTACCGGAGCGGGGGCGGAATCTTTCTAATGGAGAGCGACAACTGCTCGTTTTTGCCCGTGCGCTATGGCATGATCCAGCCATTATTGTTTTAGATGAAGCAACTTCCTCCATTGATCCGCAAACCGAAGGGCTCATTCAGGATGCTTTTGAAAAAAGTTTGATCGGCAGAACGGCCGTGATTATTGCACACCGTCTTTCAACCATTGAGCAAGTGAATTCTGTGTATGTCATTGAGCAAGGCCGAATCGTCGAATCAGGATCGCCTAAAAACTTGTTGCAAGAAGAGAATCTCTATCAAAAATATTGTCAGCAGGATATTACAAAAGATTACAACCAAGTCTGACAGAAAATATCCCATCTGTAAGACTCTCCAATTGGTGAATTAAAAATACGCTGACTGGTTAGGTATAAACGCTTTTCAAATCGCATAAAAATTGATATGATGAAAATAATCAGGTTTGTTACTTTTTTTCAGGTGTTTGATTCTAAATGAATGCTCCTTGTGAGAAATGAGGAGTGGTTGGGTGAATTTGAGGGTGTACTCAGGAGGTTGGTTTGATGGTCTTGACGATTTCGCAGTTTGTGGAAGCTTTTTTTATTGCGCTGATGCTGATTTTTTTAACAAATCCGCATTTGTTATCCTCAGTGGCAGCGGGCCATGCGGTTTTTAATTTATTTCACTTATTCTAAAATTTGAAATTCAATCGATTGATAAAGCAGGGTTAGTTGGGTTTTTGCCCAATCTGAATGGAAACACTGCCAAATCCCAGTGCAATTTTTTGCGTGTGAATTAGACCCATCTCTTCCAGATAAGATTGAATGATAGCGGGAGTTTCAAAGGTTTGGGTCGATTGAAACAGATATTGATACGCTTTTGGATCGCGGGATAATATTTTGCCTAAACGGGGCATGAGGGAGGAAAAATAAAACCAAATCAGGGGATTTTTGCAATCAGAGGTCGTATCTAAGTTAACCACCCATCCCCCTGGCCGGGTTACCCGAATCATTTCTGAAAGTGCCTGATGGACTGAGGCCACATTGCGAAGCCCAAAACTGATAATGCTGCCATGAAATTGATTATCATTAAAGGGAAGTACTAAGGCATCGCCTTGAACCCAGTGGATATTAGCAAGATTTGAAAAACGGTTTTGGGCAATGGCAAGCATGGATTCTGAAAAGTCAATTCCGGTTACCAGGCCGTCACGTCCCACGATTTTTGACAGCACGGCTGCCAAGTCTCCTGTGCCGGTGCAAACATCTAAAACCGTATTTCCCGGTTGAAGTTGCAGCGCCTTACAGGCTTTTATTTTCCATTGCCGATGCAGACCACCGGTCATGCAATCGTTCATCAGATCGTACGTTTTAGCGATCCGGTTAAACATTCCAGAAATTTCATCGGGTGCTTTTGAAACAGCGGTGAGATTATGGGTTGAAGAGACCATAGGAAGGACTTGTTCCTTTTGTATGTCTTATAGCATTTTTGAGTCAACAGAGAAATTCATCATAGCAAAAAGTCTCTGCGTTCTCACTCTAGACAATATATAATGAAAAGCGAGGCTTATAGAAAGGGTGGCGTTTTAAAATGATTGTTTGGGGTATCCCACTTTGGACCATTTTGTTGCTCATTATGTCCAATATATTTATGACCATTGCCTGGTATGGCCATTTAAAGTTCCCCCATTGCCCATTAATCTTGGCCATTGTTTTAAGTTGGTGTATTGCTTTCTTAGAATATTGTTGCCAAGTTCCTGCAAACCGAATTGGGTTTGGACCTTTAAACCCTTTCCAGCTAAAGGTAATACAAGAGTGCATTACACTTATTGTGTTTAGTGTTTTTGCATCGTTTTATTTTCAACAAAAATTAGGATGGAACCATTTTGTTGCTGCCTGTTGCCTTGTTGGTGCAGTCTATTTTGCGTTTAATCGATTTTAAAACCCGCTTTACGTGTTCTTTAAAACCATAAGTTGGATTGATATTTCTGTAAGGCTATTGGGGAAGACGAGTGTCTTTTTTCGAGAAATGCTTTTACAATGGGGAAGGATATAGAAGAAATCGACGGGAAAAATTTGGATGGCAACCCAACTTGCAGCAGATTCTTATGCCAAAGCGCAACACGATAAACTGATTTCACTGGAACATGTCACCAAGCATTTCCCCATTAAAAAGGGGTTTTTCAATCGCACGGTTGGACAAATTCAGGCCGTTACGGGTGTGAATTTGGATATTTATCGGGGAGAAACCCTGGGCATTGTGGGGGAGTCGGGATGTGGAAAATCGACATTGGGGCGCTGTATCTTACAGCTAATTCGTCCCACCTCAGGCAAAGTGATTTTTGAAGGCCAGGATCTCACGACGTTATCGCCAACACAATTACGTCCCTTGCGTCGTGACATGCAAATTGTTTTTCAAAATCCTTATTCGAGCTTGGATCCCAGGATGAGTATTGGAGACACTGTTGCAGAGCCTTTTGTGATTCATCATATGGCCCATGGCAAAAAGTTTCAGGATGAAGTGAAAACATTATTAGATTTGGTCGGGTTGCCAAAGTCAGCCTATAGCCGTTACCCGCATGAACTTTCTGGTGGGCAGCGTCAGCGTGTTGGGATTGCGAGGGCTTTGGCATTAAAGCCCAAGTTTATTGTTGCCGATGAACCGGTGAGTGCCTTGGATGTGAGTGTTCAAGCCCAGATTTTAAATTTGCTCATGGATTTAAAGAAAGAGTTCCAATTAACCTATCTCTTTATTGCGCATAATTTGGGCGTTGTAGAGTACATCAGTGATAGAGTGGCTGTTATGTATTTGGGAGAAGTTGTTGAGGTGGCACCCGCCCGTCAGCTGTACGAAAAACCGCTTCACCCCTACACGCAAGCTTTATTAAGTGCGATTTCAATTCCCGATCCCAATTACGATCACTCTCAAAGGGTTTTACTGGATGGAGACTTACCTTCGCCTGCAAATCCTCCATCCGGATGTCGTTTTCATACTCGATGCTCATATAACATAGAGGTATGTCAACAAGAGCGGCCATGTTTAGAGGAGTATTTTCCAGGACATGTGGCACAATGCCATCGAGTGAAAGATATCAATCATTTGTAAACGCTTTAAAATCAGTGGATGTTTTTCCTAAAGTTTCACATTTTTAAGTCGATATTTTAAGGACTACCACGGGTAGTTTGGTATACATGCGATCAAAAGGAGATTAAAAATTGAGTAAACGGCGTCGCGATATATGGGATGAGTCCTCCCTGGAGTTTCAACCTGTAAATTCATCATCCCATGCAGATCATATGCCTGAACTTTACGATGTGGAAAATTCAATCGAGGAGACGGAGTTCTTGGACGATGCACACGAAGCGCTCTCAAAGTTATTTAATAAAACCAATAAACGTGCCAGACAGATGCGGGGGGTTCGCAGAAAGGACGCTTGGCAATAGGTTTGAAAACCAATAAAAGGGCATTCCAACGTAAGAGATTCCCCAAAGTGTAAAACCTTCCTATAATGAAAACTACGTTTCATCAATGTGGAAGATTGAGTTGATGCGGAATCTCTTAATGGTTTTGGTTGCTTTGGGGCTGGGCACCAAACGTCATTGGCACATCTTTATCGCTATTATTTTAGGGGTTGTCCTGGGGATTATCTTCCCCTATAACCCATCATATCCAAGTTTTCTCCATCTGTCTTTCGAAATTATCGGCCAAATGTTTATCCGTATGGTCGCCATGTTGGCGATTCCTTTAATTATCAGCTCTTTGCTGATCGGAATGTGCTCATTAGGTGATGGTCGCCAATTGGGCAAAATTGGATTGAAAACAATGATTTTCTTTTTGGGGACCATGGGGATTGCTGCAATAATTGCTGCGTTTTTAGCCACTTATATTCAGCCTGGAAGTAATTTTCAGCCGGGGCTTCATGCAGCAACAGGTATTATTCCTATTTATCCACCCACCCAAACCCATTTTACGAATTTCCGAGATCTCTTTTTAAATTTAATTCCCCAAAATCCAGTGGCATCATTGGCCAATCGCGATCTTGTGCCGGTGATTGTTTTCACCCTGATTTTTGGCGCTGCCATGGC
The DNA here is from genome assembly GCA_025449835.1 of Vampirovibrionales bacterium. GTDB lineage: Bacteria > Cyanobacteriota > Vampirovibrionia > Vampirovibrionales > JAGQHJ01 > JANWIO01. The sequence goes on along the minus strand of JANWIO010000066.1, from coordinate 181 downwards.
TTTTATTGGGGATACTGCCCGACCGGTTCTTGCCTTTTTTGAAGGAGTGTTTGCCGCAACTATGAAAATTGTGGATTGGGTGATGGTGTTTGCGGTGCCCGGTGTGTTTGCCTTAACGTTTACAGCTATTTCTCATGGGGGCACTCGTATTTTCGTAGATATGCTGCCTTATATGGAATGT
>JANWIO010000065.1 GCA_025449835.1 Vampirovibrionales bacterium | reverse complement strand
GGAAGATTGTGACTTGTATTTTACGTTACTGGAGCGGCAAAAAACCATTATCCATCTGCCGTTGGCCTGTGTTGAGCATCCCGTCCGCCGCCGGTCACCACCGCCACTTTGACATTCAGTGATTCCATCCCACCTCCCAAGGTTGAACTTCGCACCATATTTTAGGGGACATAACATTAAGGCCGGATCAAGACAGTATTATGAAGTTTCTATTTTAATTTAATCTTTTTTCATGCATGCCTCATTTGTCGGCTATTTCCAAAGGCTTAATTTAATTTTTTGCGTAGTACTAGGTAATTTCCACGTATTTCAGCGGATTTCTCTGGGGATTTTCTCCATTTATACTTCAACTATGGAGAACATCTTAATAAAGGAGTCATGAGATGAAAGCTGCAGCCCCAAGAAAAAGAACGGTTCTCAATAAAGATCCTGAGAAATATATAAGTGTGCATTGTTATATGTCAGAAAACTGGCGCCATTTAAGTGCAAAAGAACTTCATGCCATGCACCAGAAACAAGGGGGCCACCCGGTATATGAGCTTAGGCCCGATAGAGCCGTCATAGTTAAAGGAAAAATGAATGATTCTGTTTTCTATACGATGAATAAAGCACGGATAGAGGCCTTAAGCGACGGGTTATTCTCTGTTGCCATGACCATCCTCATTTTTAATATTAAGACACCTTCTTTGACAAACGCAACTGGAGGCCATGAGCTGCTTGCGGCCTTATACAAAATGTTGCCGGTGTTTCGCGGCTATTTTATGAGCTTTGCCATACTAGGAATGTATTGGATCGCCCATCACGGTCTTTTTCATCATTTTGCCAAGCATGCTAAGCCCTCATTGACCCATTTAAATATCTTATTTTTATGCCTCATCGTCTTGATTCCTTTTTCCACCTATTTAATCGATGAATATCCCATGAATGCTGTAGCTGTTATGGCCTATGGCTTAAACATTATTGTCATTGGCATGGTGCAGTACTGGATGTTTCGTATTACTATCAACGATCCTCAGTCGCTCCAGGAAGGCGATAATTGGATTACGGAATGATGCGAAATGTTGCTTGGACACTTCTTGACAGTTATGCACATATGTGCATAATAGAGGCATGCGACCAAAGAAAACCCGCTGGGTCAAATGCGATCCTTCCGAAAGATGTTTTTTCCCGCAAGGTAAAGCTAGTGAACCCCACTGCTGTGAGATTGTTTTGAGCTTGGATGAGTTCGAAGTTGTCCGACTCTTGGATTACAAAGGGCTGTCACAAATAAGGGCTGCCCAGATGATGCGGGTCCACCGCTCAACGGTTTCAAGGATAGTCACATCAGCAAGAAATAAAATTTCACAGGCCTTGGTGGAGATTAAGCCATTAAAAATCGAAGGTGGATGTTGTAAGGTCATCAAAGGGAGATAGGTTATGCCTAAAGAACGGGTCTTATTTGTTTGTATCCACAATTCAGCCCGCAGCCAGATGGCCGAGGCTTGGCTGAATCATCTTTGTGGCGACTATTTTGAGGCGCACAGCGCCGGTCTGGAGCCAGGGGTATTGAATCCGCTGGCCGTGGAAGTCATGAAAGAGGTTGGGATCAACATCTCGCATAAAAAGACCCAGGCCGTTTTTGATTTGTTCAAAAGAGGAGAACACTTTAGCTATGTGGTCACCGTCTGCGATGAGGCCAGCGCTGAGAGGTGTCCCATCTTTCCAGGATCGGCCCAACGGCTGCATTGGAGTTTTCCTGATCCTTCCAAGGTCATTGGAAGCACCAAGGAAGAGAAATTGACTCAAATAAGGCCGATCCGGGACGCCATTAAGCGGCAAATTATTGAGGAGTGGTGCGCCAAGAAATGCGCTTATTCATATGAATAAATATTTCAGCGAATGTATAGGTACTTTTGCTCTTGTGTTCGCGGGTACGGGAGCCATCATCATCAACGATATCAGCGGAGGAACCATTACGCATTTGGGCATCGCGTTGGTCTTTGGATTAATCATCATGACTATGATTTATGCCTTAGGTGAAATATCCGGCGCGCATTTTAACCCCGCGGTTTCTTTCGGGTTTTGGTTGGCTAAACGGCTTGCCTGGCGGGAGGTTTTACCGTTTATGATCAGTCAGATTCTTGGTGGTGTAACCGCAAGTGTGCTGTTAAGGCTGATGTTCCCACAACATCCTACTTTGGGAACAACGATGCCTAAATGGATCTCTTGTCCAACAGACTTTGTTTTTGAAACAATTTTAACTTTCTTTTTAATGTTCGTTATCATCCGGGTTTCCGAAGGGGCAAAAGAGAAAGGTTTAATGGCAGGGGTAGCCATTGGAGGGATGGTAGCATTAGAGGCAGCCTTTGCAGGACCTGTCACCGGAGCTTCAATGAATCCGGCAAGATCTCTGGCTCCGGCACTCGTTTCAGGCAATTTCTCCTTCTTATGGGTTTATCTGACGGCTCCATTCTTGGGGGCTTCCCTGGCCGTATGGAGTTGTTGTTTAGTAACAACAAATAGCCCTTGTTGCAAGAACCGCACCTGCTAAATTTTTCTTAATCTCATTTTCATCTTCCCTTAATGGATTCTCCCATAGAGTAGAGTTTGGGAGGATGGCATGAAAGACCCTTCAGAGGAATTTCCCTGCTCGAAAGATTACTATAAAGAGCTTTTTAATTCCATGGAAGAGGGTTTTAGTGTCATCCAGATTTATTTTGACGCCCATCACAATCCCACTGATTACCGTTATCTTGAAGTTAATCCTGCCTTTGAAAAATTGACCGGCCTTTCCCATGTAGTGGGAAAGCTGGTGACTGAAATCCTGCCTAATCAGGAAAAAGACTGGCTTGAGCGGTATGCCAAGGTCGCCCTCACTGGTGAGCCCATCCATTTTGAGAGTTTTAATAAGTCATTGAACCGTTATTTTTATGTGCATGCGTTCCGGATCAGCGATCCGGGATCTCATCAGGTAGCAATCATTTTTAATGAGATCACCCAACGCAAGCGGGCGGAACAAGAATTACGTGAGTTAACAAAGAATCTAGAAAAGCGGGTAGAAGAACGTACCCATCTTTTGGAAGAGCAGGCCGCTAAGATGAAGCAGCTGACCATGGAATTAACGCAAGCCGAGCAAAATGAACGAAAAAAATTGGCAGAAATCTTGCATGACCATCTACAGCAGCTGTTGGTGGCTGCCAAAATGCGGCTGACATCGCTTACCCATCAACAACCAGGCAAGGAAATTAATGAGGCCCATACCTTTATTGATCAGGCATTTGAGGCCTCACGTTCATTGACAGCCCAATTAAGTCCTCCCGCGCTTTATGAGGAAGGATTGGTGCAGGCCTTAAAGCTCTTGGCTGAAAAGATCGAACATCAGTACAAAGTTAAGGTCAATCTCAATATTTCCAACATTGCGGAGCCCCAGGAAGATTCCCTTAAAATCATTATTTACCAATGCGTGCAAGAACTGCTTTTTAATGTCATTAAATATGCCAGGGTCAGCAGCTGTTCTTTAACCATGAAAACCTCCTACAATGGGAACATTGAAGTCATTGTTAAAGACCAAGGCGTTGGTTTTAACACAAAAGATATGGAAAAGAAAACCAGCGGTGGTTACGGTCTTTTTAGCATCCGAGAGCGTATCAAGTCATTGGGGGGTGAGTTCCGTATAGCTTCCGCGCTTGGTGAAGGAACGGAATCGGAGATCATTATTCCTCAGAAATTGGTCCATGCTTGGGATGAAGACACAGGTCAAAGGCCATTTTCTTTAAAGAGCACTATCCTTATTGTCGATGATAATGAAGCGAATATCCTGGCCTTGGATGCGGTGCTCAAAACTGAAGGATACAATTTGCTCCATGCTTCCTCAGGAGTGGAGGCGTTAAACTTACTCAAGAAGTTTGATGCTGATGTTATTCTTTTGGACATTCAAATGCCGGATTTAGACGGCTATGAGGTGGCCAAACTTATTAAGCAGATGCCTCATTGCAAGAACACCCCGATTATATTTATTACAGCCATTTATACGACTGATCCTTATATTAAAAAAGGGTATGATGTCGGGGCCATTGATTACTTTACCAAGCCTTTTGACACAGATATCCTCAAGCAAAAAGTGGCCATCTATTCTTCTTTCCGGCAGCGGGATTTATTGCTTAAAGAAAGGGAAAAGCGGATTAAAGAATCGGAAAAATTGCTGAGGGCCGGGCAGAAATTAGCCGCTGTCCTGGAATCATTGGCCGTGGGTGTAGTCACCGTGGACTCCAAGGGCAATATTATTCAAATCAATGATGGGGTCCTTAAAATTTGGAAATGCCTGGGGGATAATGATAAAAACCCGTGTGTGAATTTTATGAAGCAGTGGAAATCTGAAGGTGAACAATTTAGGCGGCTGTTCCTTCAGGTCCTTGAAACAGGCCAGGCAGCTCATAATGAAATTACAAAGATCAAATGCTTTGATGGAAGTTCCCGCACGGTGCTGAGTTCCGTTTCCCCCATGACCGGTCATGACGGCCGTATTCAAGGGGCGGTGGGGGTTATCCAAGATATTACGGAACAAAAGAAGATTGGCGAAGATATTGAAGAGAGTGTTTTAAAACTGATTTCTTTAAGCGCTGAATTTGGGAAAGTGCCTGGGCAGATTTAGGGCAGCTTTCTTACAGGCTGCTTGACACTCTCTCAGAAAGGGTGGTATAGTTGGAAAAATCTGATCATGGCATAATTTTCAGAATTGGTGATGAAAAGAAAAAATCTCTTCTTAATTGCCTGTCTTGTTTTTACACTTATCACCTTCCCACCGTCTCATTATTCCCAAGCTGATGAAATTGCCTCTGTCTTGCCGGAAGATAATTTGCTTTATCCGGTGATCCTGGCCTTAGACAATGGCATGACCGGCAGTGGTTTTTATTTGAACTCCAACACTTCACTTTATTTTGTCACAGCGCGGCATGTTTTGGGCAGTCCGGATGGCATTATTTCAAAGAAGATTTTAGGGCGGTCGTTGAATGATGATACGGTCTTTGATTGGCTGATTCAAAAAGGCTTTGTGGAGCCGGTGTCTGAAACAGAAGGCCGTTTTAAGGTGGACATCTTTGCCATGACTAATGATTTACAAAGGGACTATCCTAACGAGTTTTTTAAGATTTGGGATATCTTGCAGCAAAATTATCATTGGAGTCCCATGGGGAAAATTGCCACCCTGCAATCGTACGCGGATAAGGCCGGTCAAAACTCTGTGATGTTTAAAATTGATTTAACAGCCTTAGCCAAGCAGGGGTTGATCAATTATTCTCAAACAGATGATGTGGCCATTGCCAAGGTCGCCACTGTTTCAAATAAAAAATTGACCCTGGTCCACGGGGTTGCGGCCACCATCAGTCAGCCTGGTGCCGAAAATATCTCGCTGTTAGGCTTAAATATCAACAATCTTGCAGGTTTTGACCAGGTTCATCCAGGCAATGAGGTCTTTATCTTTGGTCATCCAACGTCCTTGCCAGCCATGGGCCTGGATTTTTCTAAGCCTCTCTTGCGGCGGGGCAGCATTGCAGGCAAGGATTCTAAGACCAAGAAAATCATCCTTGATGCATCAGTTTATTTTGGCGACAGCGGCGGATTGGTCATTGAAATGGGCGCGGATAAAACCAATCCGTTTATCATGCGGTTTAAAGCCATCGGAATTGTGCAGGGGATTGTGCCTTTTGTGAATGAATTCAAGAACCAGCAATATGGCTATTCCAATTTTGAAATTGAGAATTCTGGCTATTGCCTGGCCACGTCCATGGATGCCTTGTTAGACCTGATCAGCAAGGTCGAAGGCAGAAAGTACACACCTTAATCTGCTGAGCAATTAAATCGTACGTTTAAAGATCATCCCCCCGGGATTAACAGCCGCGTCCGCGGGCGTGCTTAAGTCCGCGCCTTGCCGGGCCAGGGGCACCAATTTATGCCGCTTGTAGGCAGCCCGGGGGGGACGAGAGGTGTGGGCGACAAT
>JANWIO010000064.1 GCA_025449835.1 Vampirovibrionales bacterium | reverse complement strand
CTCTCGAAACGTTTGAAATAACCGATTGCTCATGCCGCCACTTAAAATATTATTCAAAACCATTAATGTGGCCTTTTCCTGGCTTTTTAAACCAGGCACTTTCCAAGACCGAACAATTTCGGATAACGGCATTTCTTTCACGGTTTTAATGGCTTTGGTTACCATGATGTCAGATTGGAGCTCCGGGGCCTTTGGAGCTTCGAGATTTTGTGAAGAGCCCTCTGTATTTTGGAGTGGTGTAAGCCATTTTTCAGCTTGGGAGCCGAATTGATTGAGGTTATCGGGACCTACCATGGCAATGGAAATGTTTTTCGGTTGAAAAAGGCTGCGATATTGTGAACGGAGAATGTCTGGCGTAATTTTTTCCAGGTTCTCTATTTTTTCCCCAAGGGTTGTGCCATAGGGATGCGTTCCCGGAAAGAGATGCTTTTTAGCCAAGTCAAAGGAGTAGTAAAGGGGTCTGGTATCCAATAAATCACTTAGCTCATTCCGAAATTGGTTTTGAACCAGCTTCAGATCGCTTTCCAAAAAAGCGGGTTCCTGGGTGAGGAGTTCTTTTGCGATGTCATACATAATGGCTGTGTCTTGAGAATCTCCACGGAATTCCAGCGCCAAATTATCTTGATTAACGTTGACATCTAAGCTAATCCCGTTTTCATCCAGCTTTTTTTGCAGGGCTTTTGCAGGGAGGTTTTGGGTTCCCCGTTCGATCATTTTGGCGAGAAGATCGTAGACACCAGGCAGGGGGGGCGCACCCTGTGGTTTGCGTACCAGGAGGGTTAGTGCACTTTGCAACGTATTGGGTTCTTGTTGGACCAGAATTTCAGCGCCATTGGGAAGTTTTAATGAAGCCGCATTACCAAGGGATCCGCCAAAACGAGGCTTCTTTTTGGGTTTTGTGGGTGGTCGAAGAATTACAGTATAGGCTTTTTGTGAATTGAGATATTTTTGGGCTGCTGCCTGAACGTCTTTTGAGGTAATGGTGCCGGCTATTTTCAGCTGATCGTCAAAGGTATGGGTCAGATCTGTTTTAGAAACCAACAATGCCAAACGTTCCATTAGACTTGAGTTTTTTTCAGTACTGGTTGCGATGCTGCGCCGCAGGTTTTTGCGAGCTTTGTTGAGTTCCCCCTCCGAAACGCCTTCTGTGGCAATACGTTGAAGTTCTTGTTTCAGTATGGTTTTTACCGCATCGATTTTATCAGGCTCCGTATTCACATCCACTGTAAAGGCTGATCGGGTTTTTGTGGGCAAGAATGATGCATCAACATCATGGGCAAGCTGCTCTTCAACCAATGCCTGGTATAAACGAGCGCTTTCGCCATCACCTAGAATTGTGGCCGCCATATTGAGAGCCGCCCGACCCCGAATATCATCATGAACCCCCTTGGGGCCATCAAACCCCAGGGCAACAGTGGCTGTACTAATATTTCGGGTCAGTATTGTTTCCCGATTGTTGGGAGAAAATAAAGGTTTAAGGTTTTGACGATTTTGATGGGGTTTTTGCTCGGGAAACGGAATATTATATTCTTCGGCAATGGCATCCAGAGCTTCATTTAAGTTAAAATCCCCTATCATAATAATGTCTCGCTTTTGAGGCGCATAAAACCGGTAATAATAAGACATTAATGAATCTCTCGGAATGGTGGCAATTACTTTCTTGGGTCCTAAAACGGGGCGACGCAGTGGGCTATCCTGCCAAATCATTTGCTCTCTTTTAGCCTCTAATTCAGCAGAGGGGTCTCCTTTATACATGTCAATTTCGCTGATGACGGTTGTTCGCTCTTTTTCCAGTTCCTCCGGTGGAATATTGGCGTGTTGGATAAATTCTGCCCGCAGCTTAATGGCTTCTCTCAAGCCTTCTTTGGGTAAGTTATAGGTGTAATAAAATGTTTCATCATGCCAGGTAAAGGCATTAATTTTTCCGCCCAGTTCTTCTATTTTGTGATCAAACTCGCCCGGTTTTAAGTATTTACTGCCTTTAAAAATCAGGTGCTCTAAAAAGTGAGATACCCCGTTTTCGGCTTCACGCTCATTCACACTGCCGGTATGAATCAATTCGCCGAAGTTAACCAAGGGAACCCGATTTCGCTGAACACCGTAAAATTTCATCCCATTAGAGAACTGATAGACTTCAATCTTCCCAATAATGGGGTCTTGAATGGTTTTTAAGGGTTTATAAGTCAGTTTAGGGTGTTGCGGTTCAAAGCTTGAACTAAATCGTACAGAGGCTTTTGAGGCCAAGGGGTTGCCATTCGATTGCATTGCTTTACGGGGTGAAATTGCAGTCGTTGAAAAGCCAGTAGGTTGAATCGGCATAAACAAAAAACTCCCAGCGATTAAAACATGTGGGATGTATTATAACAAGAATACAAGTTTTATAATGCGCTGTGTAAATTTTTGAAATATTTTATGTTTATTTATTTGTATGAATTGCTGTTGTTTTTGATACCATGACAAAACTTGAGATTTAGTGAGGATTTTGGAATGAATTCAATAAACGTTTCACCGGTTCGCTTTGGCGCAATTGTGGTTACTAATTTTTACGCTTGTGGTTCTGGGCGTGACCCCGCAATTATCCTGGATTTGAAAATGACCGGTGCCCATCAAAAGCAGTTTAAGCCCATTTTAGGTCCCGATAAAGATATTCAACTCAATTATCGTATGGATGAGCAAGCATTATACATTCATTCTTCCAAATTCTCTTGGAATAATCGTCTCCATGTGGAAAAACTGGATGCCTTGATTACGAAGTTAAAAGACGCTAATGACGGTGAATTGGTTGATGTGCATCGTGGAGACAGAGCACCTCAGGTTAAATCTTTTATTGCAGATTTTGAGGAAGGTTTTATGAAGAATATTCAGACGATGGCTTTGCAAAAACTATCTCAAAACGGCAAAAAAGGCCTTTTGGATTTCTTATTTAAAGAATAATGCACCCCCAATCTCCCGATTTCTGCACCCTGTGAGGCAATTACCCTTTATGAATTTGCTTGAGAACCTTTAAGGCTTCTTGGATATGTGCCTGAGGCTGAAATTGCGCGTTAAAAATATGACGTACCACGCCGTCACCGTCGATAACATAAGTGACCCGCCCCGGAATAAGGCCAAAGGTCTTGGGAACACCGTAAAGCCTTCGCACAGTCCCTTGCTTATCACTGAGTAAGAGAAAAGGTAACTGGTGACGAGCCTGAAACCGTTGATGGGATGTGGGTGAATCTGCGCTAATTCCAATGATGGTTGCGCCAAAATCTTGAAACGCCGAGTATTGATCCCGAAAGTTGCACACTTCTTGAATACACCCTGATGTGTTGTCTTTGGGGTAGAAAAACAGTACAATAGGGGCTTTTCCCAAAACATTCTGTAGATTAAATTGCTCACCTTGTTGGGTGGGAAGGCTAAAAGCCGGTGCCGAAGCTCCGACTTGAAGGGGTTTGTGACGTGTTGGCTTTGGGTGATTCATATCCTTTAGAGTCTCACTCGTTTCGTCAAAATGAGTATGGCACAAACACCTCTCATTAATGAGGGGTGTTTAATGCAATTGAAATTGATTTTCTCCAGAATGCCAAAAATGGTGGAGACGGCGGGAGTCGCCCCCATACCCCAAAATGCTGCGCATTCCGGGGGCCCCGCTCCTATCTAAAAAAGGACGCGGGTTCAACTCTCTGGATAAGGGATTAATTCAAAAAATGGTGGAGACGGCGGGAGTCGAACCCGCGTCCAAAGCGCACGCCAGTAAACATCTACGAGCGTAGGAAAGGATTAGTGTCGGCTGGCCCAGTCGCTTTCCGACGGCTAAAAACCAGCCCTAGCGTGCCTCGCCAGGTTCGGTGAAAAGTTTCGCTTTCACCCTATCACCATCAGGTTTCAGCTAGCATACATAAGGGACCCATAACATCGGCATGCTGGACATTATGAGTTTCCACTGTTACTTAGTAACAGGCTGCTGAGACTAAGCGGCGCGGAGAGCGCGAGCTTGTCTGCGAGCAGCTAAGGAGTAGTCAACAGTATTGTTGGCATTTATGATTTTTGCTCGTTGATAACGGGGAACAGCGCCCCGACTCGCAGTTTACCTCCGTAATCGCCCTGTCGAATCCGTAACGTCCCCATAAACTTTTGTGGGTATGCCCATTGTTTGGAGAAAAGCAAGTTGCCTTCTGCAAAATATGGGTTACGGTGTAGCGATATCCAGAGTTAGATTGTCAAAGAACACAGATTGGAATCAATCGAATCTTACTTAGTATGGCCTATTTTTGGGGATTTTTCAAGAGGTAAAGAGGGAATTTTACCCTCATTAGATGAGGTTTTACCGAGCGTTTTAGGGGTGAGTCTGCTTAGGGAGAGGAGGCCGTGGGCGAATCGTTACAATTTTGCCATGGTCTGTAACAGAGATTAGCCGGTTGAAGCATGTAGATGGTAGACTATGGTGTGTCTGAAAAGTGGAATGGTTCGACAACAAAGATGATTGAAACCTACGTACCGCTTTATCGTAAGTACCGGCCACAGCAGCTTAGTGACCTGGTTGGTCAGGATGTTGTTTCCACGGCTATTGGGAATGCCTTTCGGCTGCATAAAATTGCCCATGCTTATTTGTTCTGTGGCCCTAGAGGGACGGGAAAAACTTCAACGGCCAGAATTTTTGCAAAATCGTTGAACTGTGTCAATGGTCCTACGGTTACGCCGTGTCAAACCTGCCCAAGTTGTGTGGCCATTACCAACGGTACAGCTTTGGATGTGACTGAAATTGATGCTGCCAGTAATAATGGGGTTGAGAATATCCGAGACTTAACGGATAAAGTCCAGTTCTCACCCATTCAAGGAAAATACAAAGTTTATATTATTGATGAAGTGCATATGCTAAGTACGGCGGCATTTAATGCGCTTTTAAAAACCTTGGAAGAGCCGCCTCCCAATGTGGTGTTTATTTTTGCAACCACAGAGCCTCATAAGGTTTTGGCAACAATTATTAGCCGGTGTCAACGATTTGATTTTGCAAGAATTACCCGAGATCAAATTGAAGCCAGAATTAATGTGGTGGCTGAAAAAGAAGGCATTCGGATTTCACCCGAAGCCGTGACGCTCATTGCCCGCCATGTCCGTGGAGGGCTACGGGATGCATTAGGGCTTTTGGACCAAGTTTCTGTGTTAAGCCGCGGAAGTGATGATCAGGTTGTTGAAGTCGCTGATGTGCGAGCCTTTATTGGGATGCTGGAAGAAGAATTATTGCTGGAGATGACCCAGGGGATCTTAGAGAAAGATCCAGGGAGAATTTTGCAGCAAATTCAGCATTTACAAGAACGCGGTGTTGAACCGGTGCAAATGACCAAGGAGCTGACGCTGCATTTTCGGAATTTGCTCATTGCCAAAACCTGTGGCCCTAATGCGTCGGCTGAGCAGTTGGATATATCGCCTGATTTTTATCAAAAGCTTTCTGTGCAGGCCCAAGGGTTTGAAACAGAAGAGATTCCTCAAATGTTGATGCGGCTTTCCTTGATGGAAAATCAGTTGAGAAACAGTACCCAACCCCAATTGTGGTTTGAAGTAGGGCTTTTGGACTTGTGCTATCGCCAAGAAATTTATCTGGTGAAGCAACTTGCAGAACGAGTTGCTCTGTTAGAACAATCGCTTCAAAGTGGGGCACCGCTTTCCCCGCCTGTTTCTACCATGAATATGTCGGTAAAATCATCTCCAAAGGTATCAGCATCCATTTCACAACCCGAAAAGCCAAAGCCCTTTGATACAGCACCTCCGAAACAGGAGTTCCAGCCTCAGCCGGTGACGCAAAATCCCAATGCTGTGGAAAATTCCGTGGTAGTGCCTCCGAAACAAAACACATCGAATTTAGACCAGCTTTGGCAGGCGATTCTCGATGCTGTTCAACATGTCCCCACTAAAGCATTGGTAATACATTTTTTTCTCTTGGGGATGACAGAGCAGCGATTGGAAATTGGTTATTCTAATGAAAACATTTTTAGTGCGCTAAGCAGGGGGTTGGAAAAACAAAAACACCTGGAAGCAGCCATACAAAAAGTTCTAGGAAAGCCATATCAGGTGCAGTATAAGCTAACAGAGCAAGCAGCGACTCAAGCGCCAAGCAAAGGAACTTCTCAAAATAATTTTTCACAGCGATCAGACGCCAGTGGACAAAAAGAAAGCTCACCACCGATAGTTTCTTCCAATAAAGTAGAGCAGATTGAGAGCTTAACTGCACAAATTCCCCCCAAATATGATGATCCACCTGTTCAGAAAGTCGCTTCTGATTCTTCTAAAACTACTTCGGTAGCCTCTGCGGATGAATTTATTGATTTTGAGATGCAACAAGCCAAGAAATATACCCAAGAACTCCTTCAGGGAAAGTCACTCGACTAATTTTTTGAAATTGATTTGTGGAAATTCAAACAATCCACCCAATTATCCGATACAATGTATATAAATGTAGATGAAGCTGTTGTTTCGACATGCAAAATAATAAGCCACCAGCGGATACGAAATATTTTATTTCTTCAAAACCGCAGTTCTTTACGTCAGAGAATCGGATTTTAATTTTTGGGCTCCTGTTGAGCACCTTAACCTTGGCGGTTGTGTGCTTTTTCATCTACCAGCATTTTATTACGACGCTGGATACGTCTTATGAAAAAACTATGGATTCTCTGACTAGCGCCGTTTCTGTAGCGGGTGTGGCAGAACTTCAGACAGGCCAACCTAATCAGGAAGTGGATCATTTTTTAAGCGAGTTAATTGCTTCTCATTCCGATATTGCCTATATCGAGTTTCAGGATAGCACCGGTCATACGTTGTTTCGTAGTGAAGACAATTCTCGGATGAGTAAAACCCTCATCCATCAAGTCACGAAATTGCACCAGGGCAACGATCCGGATTTGCCCATTATTGGGTCAGTGCATTTGGGCATGACAGGGCGAAGTCGGGATACGTTAAGCAAGGCAACGCAGATGACCATTATTTTTGCCTTTATTAGTGCCTGGATTATCTCTAGTATTGCCGTTGTGGGCATTACATGGATTTTGAGCAAGCATTTAAGAACCTTGGTTCGGGGGGTAAAACGGCTTTCAACCGGCGATTTTGGCTATCGTATTCCATCTAATGAACTGTGGGGGGAATTGAAGCATTTGGCCGAATCGTTTAATGATATGTCCACCAGGCTAAGGGTGTATGAAGATCAAAATATTGATACCCTCACGTTCGAGCGGAATAAGCTGGAAGCAATTTTATTGAGTATTACCGATGGCGTGTTGGTTGCGGATAATGATGGTGAAATTGTCATTATTAATGAATCAGCCCGTGAGATGCTGGATGTGAAGAACAGCGATGTCCTTTTGGGAACCAATATTACCGATTACACCAATGATGATGGGGAGCATCCCTTTGAGTCTGTGTGTAAAGAGTTTCATCAATTTTTAAAAGACGATGTTCAGGGGTCTTTTGTCCGGGCTGTTGAGCTGGGAAAAATTACGATGCGGGTGATTATTTCTTCTATTCGTGATACAGAAGGGGTTTCACTGGGGTATGTGATGATTATGCGAGATATTACTCGTGAAATGGAAATTGATCGGATGAAAACCCAGTTCATTTCCAATGTTTCTCACGAATTAAGAACCCCCGTTACCACCATTAAAAGCTATGTGGATACCATCGTCAATCATGGGGATGAGCTGGACGAAGAGACCTATCACGAGTTTATGCAAACCATTAATGTGGAAACGGATCGCCTGAAAAAGATGGTCAGCGATATCTTAGATTTCTCTCGCCTGGAAGCGCCGGAATACAAAATGGAAATGGAATACCAGGATATCGTTCCCATTATTAACCTCACCATTCAATCGGTTAAGATGCTGGCGGAGCAGAAAAAACTGATTGTTTCTACAGCCATTGAGTCGAATTTGCCTAAAGTCTATATGAATAGTGACAGTATTGAACGTGTTTTGCGGAATTTGCTGAGTAATGCCATTAAGTACACCAATGAAAGTGGTCGGATTAAAGTCCGGGCTGAAGTGGTGGAGGAAGGGCAGGAAGTGGAAGTCTCAGTAGAAGATTCTGGGGTGGGGATTCCAGAAGAACACCTCCCCCATATTTGGGATCGCTTTTATCGGGTGGAAAACAAAGTACACACCGTTAAAGGCACGGGGCTTGGGCTTCATTTGGTAAAAGTGGCTATTGAAGAGCATCATAACGGTGTTGTATTTGTGAAAAGCCAAGTGGGTAAAGGGAGTATTTTTACGTTTCGGTTGCCACTCGTGCCAGGGGGTATCTTAAAAGATGGTTCTTCCGAAAATAATGCTTCAGAAACCTATACGTCGTCAGATAAATATCTAATGGAAGCCTAAGGCTTATATAAATACAAAAAAACTTGGTAAATCTCTTGTGTTGCAAGGGGTTATATAAAACAGGCCGTCAAAAATGCTGTTGTTTCTCAGTAAGCATAAAAAATATTAACAATTTTAAAACAGGCAAGAGAAAAGCGGCTACACTATCAACCCAGAGCCGCTCAAGACGTAAGAAAGAAAGGAATGGTTAGACTAGGTATATAATACCATACTCTTGTCTTTGTTGAATCATTTTTTTGTGTAGTCATTAAATTTCTTAATATTTATGGTGCAAATGAGGGCATTGCTGAAAAAAACGATTGCTTTAAAAAGGCCTCCCTATGGTGTTAACTTGGCATATCGGCTTGAATTTAAAATTTACGTCTGTAATATTTCTATAAGGTTTGGACATAAAAATTATGTTTAGGTTTTTATAACAATATGCAGGAACGTGATGTATTTTTTAGCATTAAAAAAACAATAGAGTGCTGTATGAACTGGAGAATCCAAGGTGTTTTTGAAAGAAAGCGTCTGTTGCAAAATTCAAAAATCACTTACAATTCATATAAATGAAGCATCTGTTGAAACTTTATTTTTGTTATTGTGGTAGTAATAGTACTGACTAATATTGAGTGAAATGAGAATTATGGAGTTAAAACGAAGCGTTGTTGCCAGTTTGGTACTACTTATGGGGCTTTACCAGCTTCCTGTCTTGGCAGAAACCGTTGCTGCCAATCCTGTTGCGTCCCCTGACGCAGCTCATGAATCTGTTGATGGGTTCAACATGTTGGGTTGGGTCGGCTCTATGGGAATTGTTGAGCAACTCCAGACCATTCATCGGTTTAGCCAAAGTAATTCGCCAGTAGCGATACAGGCCTTAATTACGGCACTAAATTCACCATTTGCGTTGGCCCGTCGAAAAGCTTCAAGAAGTTTATTGGAAAAAGCGCGTCGTGCTACTGCTGACGAAAAAATTCGTTTGGCAGATGCTTTAAAACAATATTTAGAGAATTCTGATCCCGTTGTGCAGCGCAATATTGTGCGTTTGATGGTGGATCTCAATATTCCGGAATCCGTTCAAAACTTGAAAGCCTTTTTCAAAAATTCCGATAAGCCGCTTCAAATGCGGGCAGTGGATGCCATGGTGGATGAACAGAATCACCAGAATGCTTTAAAAATGGTTGAACAAAACACGCCGTACCCAGAGATTCGTCAAGAAGCAGTGAATAGCCTTCAATAAAAAATAACTTCAGATTTCTGGGTCTCCTGAACTCTGTTACAATAAAAAACGAACAGCGTTCTTCTGGAGGGGTTTTGCATTTTGCAGATATGGCGGTTTTTAAAACAAAGCTTTGGCAAACGCCTTTGGTATTGGCTCAGCGTTTTGTTTCTGGGGATTTTAATTATCCTTGCGCCAAGCCCCTTTGCCAATGGGGAGTCTGCTCCAACACAGGCCTCTGCAAAGCATAGCTTGGTGTATGTTTTAAAACTCGAAAATCAGACCATTTCACCGGTTACAGCAGCCTATATTCGCCAGGGAATTCAACTGGCCAACAAAGATGGTGCCAGTGTAGTAGTGATTGAACTGGATACACCGGGTGGGCTGTTGAATTCGACGCATGACATTGTAAAAGATATTTTAAATGCGCCTTTGCCCATTGTGGTGTATGTTTCGCCTCGTGGTGCCAGGGCGGCATCAGCGGGCGTGTTTATCACTCTTTCTGCAAACATTGCGGCAATGGCCCCATTTACCCATATCGGTGCAGCCCATCCTGTGGATATGAACGGTAATTGGCCTGTCTCTCCACCCAAAACGGGAAAAGTAAAACCGGCTCAAGGCAGTCCTTCGGATGTGATGTCTGAAAAAATATTAAATGATACGGTGGCATGGATGCGTTCCATTGCGAAGGATCGGGGACGGAATTCGGACTGGGCTGTTAAAGCCGTGACACAAAGTTTTTCCTTAACGTCAGATGAAGCTTTAAAAGCGCATGTGGTGGATTTAATCGCCTCTGATTTACCTGCTTTACTCCAAGAGATTAATGGCCGGCAAGTAGAAATTCAAGGCAAGTCTATGGTCATTCAGCTACAAGCACCTCAGGTGGTTGTGTATCCGTTTTCCGTACACCAAAAGCTTTTGGATATTTTAACCCATCCGCTTTTAGCTTATTTACTGCTGATGCTGGGATTTTATGGCCTTTTCTTTGAAATCACCCATCCGGGCGTTTTACTTCCCGGATTGCTAGGGGGGATTTGCTTGATATTAGGGCTGATGGGAATGCAGGCGTTATCGATTAATATGGCTGGATTGGGATTAATTTTGTTGGGCATGATTCTATTTGTGGCAGAGATCCATGCCCCGTCGTTTGGCGCTTGGTTTGTCAGTGGTTTTGTCTGTCTTATGTTAGGAACATTTCTGTTATACCAAACGGGTGACCCCTATGTGCGCCATGTGATTCCGGGGATTGTCACAATTTCATCGTTGTTTGGGATTGCCACCGGTTTTTTCCTCTGGAAGATTTTGAAAGTTTATCGTCGAAAGGCCAAAGGCCCCTATGATAAATTAATTGGTGAGTTTGGGCAGGTTGTTTCTTCCATTGAGCCTGGACACCACGGTAAAGTGCGAGTGTGGGGAGAATTTTGGGATGCCGCTTCACAGGAGCTTTTGTTAGCCGGGACAGACATTCGGGTAGAAGCCTTAGATCCAGAAGATACGAGTTTGTTAAAAGTGGTTAGGAGAACACAGACATAATGGAACTATTTGGTGCTTTGCTTCCCTTTATGGGCATAATTGTTCTGGTTGTGGTGATCTTTATGTTGAATTGGATTCGGGTCCTCAGTGAATATGAGCGGGGTGTTGTGTTTCGTCTCGGGCGAATTATTGAAAAACCTTATGGACCCGGATTGGTGATTTTATTGGCGCCACCTTTTGTGGATCGGATGGTAAAGATTGACCTTCGGACGGTGGCTTTGGATGTTCCCCCTCAGGATGTAATTACCCGTGACAACGTTTCCATTAAAGTGAAAGCGGTTGTGTATTATCGGGTATTAAACCCAGTGGTTGCCATCACCGAGATTGCAAACTTTCAGTATGCTACCGCCCAAATGGCCCAAACGATGTTAAGAAGCGTTATTGGCCAGGCTGAACTGGATAAACTCTTGTCTGAGCAAGAAAATGTCAGTATGGAAATTCAGAACATCTTGGATAAGCAGACTTCGCCGTGGGGTATTAAGGTGTCTCACGTGGAAATTAAAAACGTGGATTTACCCGTGGATATGCAGCGGGCCATGGCTCGCCAGGCAGAGGCAGAACGGGATCGCCGGGCCAAAGTAATTGCTGCAGAAGGGGAATATCAGGCTGCTGAAAAACTGGTGAAAGCGGCTGAGATGATGCGTGAACATCCTATGGCTTTGCAAATGCGATTTCTGCAAACCATGGTTGAAGTTGGCGCAGAGAATAACTCTACAATCTTCTTCCCAGTGCCCATTGACTTTATCCAGGCATTTGTCCCCAAGAAATAATCTAAAACGAAGCTTACTCTTTCGTCGAATAACCTTTTGGTGGATTTTGCCGTAACCGACAAGACCTATAATAGGCGTAGAATGGAGATGTTTTATGGATAAATCGCCTGAATATGATGTTGTTATTCTTGGTGCTGGGCCTGCTGGCTCAACGGCTGGAACGTATTTGGCTAGGTTTATGTTTAAAGTGCTTTTACTGGAAGCCCATGCGGATCAACCTACCGATTTAACCAGTGTGCAAACCAGAAGCTTGGTCCCGGGGCGTTATTTGAATGTTCCAGGCTTTCCTCATGGCATTGAGCGTAAAGCCTTTAAATGGCTTGGAATTGAAGAGGCCCAAAAGGCTGGTTGTGACTATCGAATTGATGAGGCTGTCTCTATTACAGAGCATCCTCATCAATTTGAAATTCATTGCCAAAACAAGGATTACACCACCACTGCCATTTTTTTCGCCATGGGGGTGGAGGATCTGTGGCCGGATCTACCTGGCTTGAAGCGCTTTGTTGGTCGTTCACTCTATTGGTCGGTGGAAGCCAATGGTAAGGAATCTGTGGGACGTCCTGCTGCTGTTATTGGGTATAGCGATCAGGCTGCATTGGCAGGGATTCGGCTGCATCAATTTGCCAGCAAAACCTACTTTCTCACCAATGGCAATGTTTTAAGTTGCTCTGAAGAGATGAAAAAACTTTTGACGCATCTTCAGATTGAGGTGAATGAGCGGCAAATTACGCAAATCTCTGGCGAAGAAGCTTTGATTGAGGCAATTTCTTTTGAGGGCCAAGACGAACCAACATCCATTGAGGTGCTCTACTTCCCAACTCATTTGCGACCGCCGCGTAGTCGATTAGCTCATGATATTGGTGTGTATGTGGATGCAGCAGGTTTTATTCAGGTTAATGAACGCTTTGAGACCAATATTAATAATGTTTATGCGATTGGGGATATAACATCCCGTGGTCCAGAACAGGTAATTACTTCATGTTATCAAGGGATGCAGGCTGCATGGGCTTTTTATGAAGAACGTTTTCAAGAATCATTGCAACATGAGCTTGTTGTGGCAAAGCATTAAACGGTTTGTCTAGTGGCTCCCTGCCAAAGACACACTTTGGGCTGCATGATGGTGGAGTGATGCCAAAATCTGGGGTACAGCGGCTGCATGTTCGGGCTTGAGCAAACAAGACCGGAAAATGTTTACCTCCGCCGAATTCACCTCAATTTGAGGGTGAAGTGCTTTGAACTTTTCGGCATTCACCTTGAGCAAGGCCAGATAGAGCGGATGGTTTTGGGAAGCCATGGCGCTTTTAAAAATACGTTCAGCCTCATCAGAAATGGCTTGGGTGGATGCAGCCTGCGGGAAGTAGGTCACAATATCCAGTTGCGGTGGTAAAAAGAGCGCAAACGTTGGGCTCTCTTGAAGGTGTTGTGCAAAGGTTAAGGCTGCCTGACGAGTTTTTTGTAAAATTGGGCCAAATCCATGGTTCACTTCAAGAGGAAAGCATTGGAGCGTAAGCCATAATGCTGCTGCGGCAGCACCGGATCTGGAACATTCCAGGCTAATCTCACCCAAATGAAGCTCTGACGACGTGAAATAGGTGTAGGGAGAATCATGTTTGTAGCATTTGCCCACGCCGGGATCGCTAAAAATGACACATCCGCAGCCATAGGGTTGAAGGCCTTGTTTATGGGGATCCAAAACCACGCTGTCACAGTGGGCAATGGCTTGATATTGGGAGAATGCTGTATCAGTTTTTGCCAAGACACTGTAAAAACCGCCATAAGCTGTGTCCACATGGATGCGAAATCCATATTGGTTTTTCAAAGCCACCAGGTCATTAAGTGGATCTAAGGCCCCAAGTGCCGTGGTGCCTAACGTGGCCACGACAGTGCCAATATTATCCGCTTGTAAATGAACTTCTAAGTTTGATAAATCCATGGTGCCGTCTGGCGTTGAAGCAATTTTGACGGTTTCGATCCCCATTAAGTCGCACATCCGTTGATGGGTGTAATGTGCTTGATCGCTAAAGGCAATTTTCTGCTGGGGATGCAGTTGCTTGGCGACCCAAAGCGCTTCTAAATTGGCAGTGGTTCCACCTCCTGTGAGGTGTCCCAAGGGTGTTTGAAATCCAAAGAGTTTGCCAAAGGCTTCAATACACTCTTTTTCCATTTTAGACGTTGCCTCAGAGCTATCTAGGGCATGGTTATTGGGATTAATGAGCATGGCGGTTAAATACCCTAGTACTGCCACGGGATGGGGTGGCTTCAGCATTTGCCCGGCATACAAAGGGTGAAAATAAGGGTAATTCTCTTGGAGGCGCTTTGTAAAGGTTTTAAAAATCGCTTTGAATTGTTGGAAATCAATCTGCGTTGTTTCATCTTCTGAAAAAGCTGGCCAGTGTGCTTGCCAGTCTTGAACAGCCTTGATGCCATCCAGTAAAAACGATTCATATTCTGTTATGGACATTTTGAAGCCTCAATCGATAAATCATATGCTGACTTTATGATAGTACAAAGCAGGCTGAAATACCGGTGAGGACTTTTGGCGTAGCGAGAAAATCCATGGCAGTGCCAGGGATATGCATTGATGGGGAGCCAGGTTTGTGAGATAAAGGGCACAGATGGCTGTTTGGTAAGAAGGGGATGGCCAGATGAAAATTTTGAATTTGAATGGGGTGGGCGTTCAACACTTCGATAGTCGTCAGACAAAACAAACGAAAAACGCAGTGTTTCATAAACCCATTTCTTTTGGGCAAGCCAAGGCTCCGCAGAAAGCAGGACTTTGGGATGTGGTGTCAGGTTTAGCCAAGCGTGTCTGGTCACAATCAACAGCGTTTTTGAGTTTTGTCCCGATTTTAAAAACACTGGTGCCGCAACAGGAATCAACGCCTGAGTTTCCACCATCTTCTAATCTGCCAAAACGCTCAGTGGTTGAACAATACTTACAACTTCCTGGGGACCTTCGGAAATTGCCTGAGCTGGGTGCTGCTGAAGGTAAAGCCATTGCCGAAAGACTTTCTCAGATACAATTCCCAGTGACCGATCCGAAAAATAAGGCCTATATTGAAAAATTGCCTGGGATTCGGGGCCAGGTTTATGTCAAGACCTTGAGCAAAGCGGTGGCTACTGTTTCAGATGCTATCCATCAATATGCACGTGAGCAGGGAAAAGCCGGAGCTTCTCCTGCCTTGGTGTTTACCTATCAAGGCGATGTTTTGGATCACGGTGAGGTTGCGATTTCAGCAGCACGACTCATCCATAAAATTCAAGAAGGCTGCGACGTCTCAGGAGATACGGCTGCGAATTTAAAATTATGGATTTGCCAGGCAGCGAAACACGTTAGTGAATCGGATACGCAAAACCGTGATGCCTTTTTTCACGGTATCCAACTGCAATCTCCCCAAAATTATAGAATCCCTTTGCTTGTTTCAAAATAGAAAGCTTAGCTTAGGGGACTTAATGCCATTTGGTGGCTTCTTCTGAAAGTCGCATGGAACGGCGAAGGGCGGCTTCTTCCCATCGTTTTTGTTGTTTTTCGGTTTTGGGCTCAAAGTTGGGGACGGGTTTGGGTTTGCCTTCACTGTCTTGTGCCACAAAAACCAGGTAACTGGAGGCGATGAGTCGTTGGTCGTTGGTTTTGTAATCCCGAGCTGTAGCATCCACCTGGACCTCGATGGAGGTATGCCAGCTTCGGGTAACCACTGCTTGGGCTTTCACTTCTTCGCCGATATAAGCAGGTTGATCAAAGCTCATCCGGTCTTGTCGCACTGAAATCACCGGCCCTTTGGCATGCCCGAATGCGGCTCGTTCTCCGGCCTGGTGAATGAGTTCTAAAATCACGCCGCCAAACACATTGTGATGGATGTTGGAATCATCGGTGGTCATGGTCCGACCCACGGTTTCAGGGTGATCAGAGGGATCGATACGAGTTGCTTCTCCCTTACCCAGTTGCTCTTGTTCAGCCAACCGTTTTTCTTTGCGTATTTCAGCCTCTTCTGCCCGAAGTTTTTCCGCAGGGGTTTTGGTTAACAAGGGGATTACCGGCGTCGGCATTAAGGTTTGGTCATCCAAGGCCACAAACACCAAAAAACCAACGGCCACCAGACGTTGATCGCCCGTACGAGTGTTTTCAGCCTCAACGTTCACTTCCACTTCCATGGAGGAGTGCCAGGTTTGGGTTAAAAAGCAGCGTGTGGTGACCAGTTCCCAAAGCTTGGCTGGATTCACGAAATCCATTTGATCCAAAGATGCGGTGACAATTTTTTTGCCAGAGTGCTTACCCGCAGTGAGGCTGGCAGCAATATCAATACTTTTTAAGATGACACCGGCTGTTGCCAGGCAGATCTCGTTGGTATCCCTGGGGAAAATTACCTGTGACAGGGCGATTCTGGAATCATCCACATGTTTTCCGGTGGGAGTGTTTTCAGACATCTGCATTCTATCCAAAGCAACATTTCTAATTGATGTTTCTAAGATATCACACCAATAGGGTTTATCACAGGCGGGAATAGATTTAAATGGGATGTCGGGAATTGGCCAGAATCTAAAGCAGGAGAGAACGATATAATGAGAGAATAGTTCCAGAGTTGAATCTTTTGCAATGGCCATAAAAGTTAGTGTCATCACCCCCACGTTTGGGCGTCCACACCATTTACGCTATTTGGTGCGCTTTTTTCAAGCCCAAACCTATCCAGAGAAAGAACTGCTCATTTTGGATGATAGCCCTGAGGCGTCAGAAGAGATGCAGCTAATTGCGGAATCGAGCCCTGAAATTTCTTATATACATCATCCAGAGCGTTTATCCATTGGTAAAAAGCGAAATATGCTGATTGAAAAAGCGCAAGGGGAAATTATTGTTCAATTTGATGACGATGATTATTATGCGTCGGCTTATATCCAAGCCATGGTGAATGCCTTGGGGGACGAGGATTTCATCACCTTAAGTGGTTGGTATGCCTATAATATGAAGGATCAAATTTTTGCTTATTGGGATACATCAGCCGTTATGAAGCATCATTATGTTCTCAATTCCCTTCAGCCCACGGAAGTTACAACGGGTGAATTTGTAAGAGAATCCTTGATTACTTTTGTGTGGGGATATGGATTTTCGTATGTTTTTAAGAAGACTGTCTTCCCAACGGTTCAATTTGAGGATATCAACTTTGGTGAAGACTTTGGCTTTGTCCAAAATTTATATAAAAACGGTTTTCAGCTTAAAACAGTACCCGATCAAACCGGGTTTGTGTTGCATATGCTGCATGAAAATAACACCTCCCGAATTTTTCCCCAGTATATCTTGCCGCCGTTCTTGCTGCCGGATATTTTTGGGCCGGATATCCTGAATTACGAATACATTAAACCGACCTCACTTGAGGGGTAGCTTTACAAGGCGATGATGTATAACTTTAAATCAATTCTGCCTCATGGGGACATTTACCCACAACGCCCTTCATAAAGTCTTGCAATCCCCGGACACGGGCTTTGTGATGCAGCCGGGCATCGGATTGGTTTGAAAAAAGGGTGGTGAGTTTGCTGTAAATCCTTCTGTAATAGCAGTGATAAATATACAGCATCTTAAATTGATTGGGCGTTGCGAATTGTTGGGTAAAAATTAAACGATTGCGTTGGCAGTAGTAGGATACCAGGGCTTTTTTACTTTCAGTGGAGACACCGCCTTTGTGAAACACCTTTGAGTTAAGAGCCAATACCGCCGGGAATCCAGCTTGAGAGGCCCTGAGGCAAAACTCGGTATCCTCCAGATACAGAAAATAGGCTTCATCCAGCAGTCCGATGGTTTCAAACACCTGACGCGGCACCAAGATACTGCACCCACACAGGGTCTCTAAAATTTGGCCGTCAGATACGTCTGCAAGTTTGTAGGCTCTGGGGCGCCATCGCTTGCGGTTAATGCGGTGCCCCACGGTTTGAAAACTGCCATCGGTGTTAAGAATCAACGAGCCAATCAGCGTATTGGGATGGGCTTGGGCTTGCGCTACCAATGCGGTTAAGGCATCCGGGGGAATAAGCGTATCGTTGTTTAAGATCCAAACATATGCAGCGTCGAGTTTTTCTAAGGCATAACGGATTCCGATGTTATTGCCTGCACTAAAGCCGCCGTTGGTTTTGGCACAGATGAGATGAATATCGGGGTGTTCGGCTTGGATTTGGGCAACAGAGTCATCAGGAGAGGCGTTATCGACGACAATAATCTGGGCATTGGGGTAATCCAGTTGTTTTAGGGAGGTCACACATTCATTGGTGTGAACCGCACCGCAGTAATTCAATAAAACAATGGCAACAAGCGGAGACGTCATTGGATTAATTGGCTAGGGTGAGTTGGGGGGCAGGGGCGCCCAGGCGGATGGGTTCTGAAATCAAGGTGTTATCAATCAATCGAACATTGCCAATACGGGCGGCCACCAAAATGCGGCTGTCATCCTCTAAAATCGCCACCGGTTGGAAGGTTTTGTCGTTGACTGCCGCCAGATACTCTAATTGAAAATCAGGATACAACGATTCATCCAAAACCCGTTCTTTGGCCAAAGTTAAAGTCTCATCGGTGGTTTCCATCCCTTGACGATACAGCTCCTGAACGGCCATCAAAAGGCGTGAAAGAAGCCGAGCCTGTTGCCGGTCACAATCAGAGGGTAAATAACGATTGCGAGAACTCATGGCCAAGCCATCAAATTCACGGGCTGTGGGGGCTGGCACAATAATCACGGGGATATCCAGATCTTGCACCATATGTTGAATAATGGCCAACTGCTGGGCATCTTTTTCGCCAAAAACGGCATAATCTGGGGTTACTAGGTTAAAAAGCTTTAGCACAATCGTTGCAACGCCAGTAAAATGTCCTGGACGGGAAAGCCCACACAATTGATTGGTAAGATGCGGCGGCGGAATCACATGGGTAATGGCTCCAAACCCTTCAGGATGAAGTTCTTGGGTGTCTGGGTAAAACACCAAGTCCACCCCGTTTTCTTCACAAAGCTGTAAATCCTGTTCTTTGGTGCGGGGATAAGCGGTAAAGTCTTCATGAGGGCCAAACTGAAGGGGATTAACATAGATACTCACCACCACTTTGGTTGCAATGGACTTTGCCCGATTAATCAGTGATAAATGTCCGCTGTGAAGGGCGCCCATGGTGGGGACAAAAGCAACCGACTCTGTCTGCCAAAACTTTCGGATGGATCTGAGGTCAGAAATGGTCTCAACAACTTTCATAAACGGGCTCCTGTAGGGCATAAGTTTCTTCAAATTCACGCAGGGCCTCTAATTCTTCAGCGGGAAAATGGAAACTTTCGGTATCGGGATGGGGAAACTCGCCAGAAAGGATGTCTGTGGCGTAATGATGAACGGCTTCTTTCAATTGAAGCCCCATTTTACCGTAGGTACGCACAAATTTAGGCTTGAAATCAGGGAAGCGTCCGATGAAATCATCGACGACCAAAATCTGGCCATCACAGGCAACCCCTGCACCAATTCCAATGGTGGGGATGGTGAGCAAACGAGTCACAACAGCCGCAACTTCAGAAGGTACCATTTCTAAAACCACGGCAAAGGCTCCGGCGGCTTCCAATGCTTTGGCATCTTCAACCAACTGCTTCACCGTTGGCATTGACTTGGCCTGAACTTTAAATCCGCCCAAGGTTTGAACCGACTGGGGGGTAAATCCTAGGTGTCCCATCACAGGAATCCCGATTTCAGTGAGGTGCTTCACAAGGCTTAAAGTCAGCTCGCTTGCCCCTTCCAGTTTTACCGCATTGGCATTGCCTTCCTGGAGCATCCGGGCTGCATTGCGAACAGCAGAGGGTAAATCCACATGGACACTCATAAAGGGCATATCGGCTACCAAGAGCGCCTGGCTTGTACCTCGGGAAACGGCTTTCACGTGATGAAGCATGTCCTCCATTGTTACGCTGAGGGTGTCGGGGTATCCCAATACCACCATGCCGAGGGAGTCACCCACGAGTAAAAAGTCACCCACTCCTGGTTGATCAATGAGGTTTGCAGTGCTGTACTCGTCTGCGGTGAGAGAGACGATTTTTTCACCCCGTTGCTTCTTGGCAATTAATTGTTGTGGGGTGAGGCGTCGTTGCTTTGTAATAACCGACATGGATGCCCTCTTTAAAAATCACTGTTGTGTGAATGAATAAATGGCATAGCCCGTTTGACAGTATACCGAGATTTATTCAAGTCTTATTTTAAATCTGAATCAAGTCTTTTTCAAGGGAATTTTGAGCAGATGTTACCAAATCGCTTTGATTTTGATGGGTCCGCTTTAGGTACCGACGATACTCCTTTTTAAACCAATGAATGATGCTTCTGGACAATCGCTTTGAATTATGGCGAATCGTTTGGCCATCATCCACAAGGACACGCTCAATAATCGCAATTTTCATGGCTTCCAGACGTTCCCGATCAATGGCAACAGGATAGGAGTTGGATGCTTTGTATCTTTCAACAAGCCGCTCTGGAATCCAATTATTCACCACAACGGCATCAATCAAATGCTTTCCAGGACAATGATCCAAAAGCACCTGGATGTGATCGGCAACGGTGAAATCATCAGTCTCACCGGGTTGAGTCATCACGTTACAAACATAAATCCG
>JANWIO010000063.1 GCA_025449835.1 Vampirovibrionales bacterium | reverse complement strand
ACGATTGGAGCATTTTCTTGATAAAGTCATATTCTTTTCAGAGCCTGCCTGCCTCTGATTCCCTTCCGAAAAGCCACGCTCAGTTGGTGCGGTTTTTAGGGCATACGCCGGTGAAACCCATTGTGGTGGTAATCGATCAATTTAAACAAAAGACCGTGGATATCGATGGGGATCATATTCCCGATATTTCTCATGGCGCTTTGGTAACTCGATTTTTACAGCATTGGCTGCCAGGCTATGAAATTCGTAAACTGCAAGGACATCCCTCTTTGAAAGCAATGAAAAAGAGTTTGAAAAAAATAATCGCTTGGCTGGACGAGGGGCAGCCCATTAAGGCCATGAACCTTTCTATCTCGTACGATTTTGGTGTTTCAGAGCTGGCCAAACAGGTGCAGCTCCCTATCACAATGGAAAATGTCCATCAGTGGACAGGTCCGATAATGCAATGGCTCTCTGAGTTACCTCAGCAATTGCCTTTGTTTAAGCAGCAGTATAAGCAATACACCGCAGAAAAATATGCTGTGATGGAGAAACCCCGTTCTGAGCAGACGCCAGGCTGGGAAGAGCGTTACAACCAACTTGTTGAAGCATGCGATTTACTCCAATCCAAAAAACTCCTGGCAAAAGACGTTTACCCTATTGTGAAAGACTTGGAAACGATTTCAAAACGGGGTGTTAAAATGTATGTTGCAGCAGGGCCTTGGAGAGATGTGAATTTATTTGGCATTGTCCCCAATGCACGTAATGTTGGGATTCTCGACCCCACGGGGGAAAGATATTTTGAGGATCATTCCTTGGTTCAGCACTATGCCGTGGGTGAGTTCCCCCTTCGTGCAGCTCGGCACAATGGGGTTTTAAAAGGCTACAAAACCAAAGGTGAAGCCCGTCTCCAATTTCCGCTTTCTAAATTGTCTGATAAAAAGTTGGGGCAGCCCCTGAAAAATCATTTAGCGCCGGTTCCGTTACTTCTTGAAATTCGAACCTGGCTCAAACAGCATGATCATTGTGAAAACGTCCCCGATAAATTTAAAGAGGTGGTTTTTCCTGTGGGCTTATTGCACCAAACCAATCCGGAGCTTGCCCCTCTGTTAGACAGCAATCTTTATGCGGCCCTGGGGGCGACGTCTGAATATCCTATATTCTATAGTGTGGATGAGCAAGGCTGTTTAAACCCCCTTTATGTTTATACCTGAGATTACGGGAACATCATTTGCCACTCCCAACAAGCTTCGCCAGGATCTCTTAAAAGAAGCCGGAAAATAGGGTCAATACAGGGCAGGATACAGGCCCTGCATCTATATCTTAGTGATACCTGATCTGGATTAATGAACCAAATCTAAGCTATTTAAGCTGTGGCTTTAGGTCGCTAAAAAGCTGAATTTTATTATTTTCAGAGCATCGAGAGGTGTGTAATGCGTGGCGAGCGTAGCGTACCAAGGTGTCTGCATCCACATCTTCGTCAGGGTCTGACGTGGGAAATCCAGCAATGCCAGCATTTAAATATAAATGTTCCACCTGATCGCCCATATAAAATGGAATGGCTTCAATCTTATCCATCAGTCGCTTGGTCATGGAGACAGCCCCTTTTTCAGTGCTCAGAGGCATTAAAAAGCCAATTTCGCTGTTGCCGAGGCGGGCCACAATATCTTCCTGACGAACATGGTCTGTTGAGATATTTGCGAGCTGATGGAGCATATTCACAATAAAGTCGTAGCCGTAGCTATCCAGATAAACATCGTAGTATGAAATGCTGATAATAGCGCAGGTTACGGGTGATAAATGGCGTTTGGCCATTGAAATTTCTTCGCCCAAGCGCTTTACAAAATATTGTTGGTGATAAAGTTCTGTCACCTCATCTCGCATAGCGGTGGTTTCAACCAGGTGACGCAACTCAGAGATATGACAAGCCCGATTGATGCGAGAGCGAACTTCCAAGGGGTTTAAAGGGAGTACCAAAAAGTCAACCAAACTGGTTATTTCTGAGGTAATCTGATCTTGATATTTTGAGTCTAAAACCACCACAGGGCCAAGCCGAGGCGCAATACTTTGTAACATCCCAACCATCGGCGCTACCCGAATAGGTTCACCGCCCAACAGAACAACCCCTTTCTCATCCTTATGCTTTGATAGGGCTTCCACTTTATCTAAAAGAACGAACTGATAGTCCTTCTCCAGTGTGGCTTCTATTTGCGGGAAGTCTGGAATAGACCCCGGGAAAATGGCAAAAATCGTTGGCATAGCTACCATTATACAAGTAATTTTGGTTTTAGGGACTCAAAGTATATATTATGGATTTACCCAAAACAACAACTTCAATCACATGATGTAACGTTTTGTGAAGCTGCTGGGGTGAAGTCGTTTAAAAAGGAGTAATAATTGTTTTTATATAATTAAGAGAGAATTTTAATTTCATGCCCATTGGGCGAGAGGAGTCTTGTTGATGTTGGATTATTCAGGGTATGGCTTACATACCATGGCCCACAATGTCAGTGCTAATAATACCCATACCACAAATTTTCAATCTCAATACAATAATGGCCTGGTTCAGGTGGGCTTTAATGTCACCGGTATGATTCCCACCAATGACGGGAGCACCAATTATCAGTCTCATGAGTTTAATAGTCCCAATTTTCTGCCGGTGATGGAATATTTGGGCCATGAAAATTGGGGAAACAACCAAGGTCCAGTGGTTCAGTTGCCAGAGAGTTTTCAATATCTTCCACTGGGAAATATCATGTCGACACCTGTTCCCCAGCAGCCGCCACAGGTTTATGGAACACCCAGACCAATGTCGTCAGCACCACCTCAGAATTACGCTCCGCCACAACCGTATGGCCCTCCAATGCCGATGCCCACTCCCCCACAGAATTATGGTCAACCTAGACCAATGCCTGGCCCGCCGCAGAATGATGCCTCATCACAACCATATGGTCCTCCGATGCCGATGCCCACTCTACCAGAGAATTATGGTCAACCTAGACCAATGCCTGGCCCGCCGCAGAATGATGCTTATCCCAGACCAATCTCAGGGCCGCCAACAAATTTCGCACCGCCGCAGCAATATAGACAGCCAATGCCAATGCCACCCATGGTTAATGGCAATGGGTACCCAACAAGGCCCTTTCCAACGCAACGATGGGCCGCTTAAAAGATTTAATTTAAAAAGCGTTTTGAAGCTGTGACTTAACCGATTAAGCCGTCGCCGATATCCACTTCACTGGCTTTCATAATCAGTGCTTGATAAATCACTTTCTCCAGGGAGGTCGCACCGCCGTTGGTGCCAAATAAGTCTTCATCTACTTTATTTCGAGCATCTTCGAGTAAGCGTTTTGCCAAATCTGCAATCTCAAGAACGAGGGCATATTTGTTATCCACTTTTTCATTGAGGTCTGACGCAAT
This sequence comes from Vampirovibrionales bacterium, assembly GCA_025449835.1. Classification (GTDB taxonomy): domain Bacteria; phylum Cyanobacteriota; class Vampirovibrionia; order Vampirovibrionales; family JAGQHJ01; genus JANWIO01. The sequence goes on along the minus strand of JANWIO010000063.1, from coordinate 3,123 downwards.
TTGGGTAATGGTTGATGACATAAATCTAAATTCCTCCGCTGGATTTTTGAAGGCTTCTTGCCATACTCTATTCTAAAAAGGCCGAAGGCAAGTGTCAAACGTTTCCTTCATATGGACCCATCGAATGATGCTGTATCCACAAAATAAAGAAATGTAAAAATCATGCGCGATTAAGGCAATTGCAGGTTTTGAGGACGTTTATTTGAACGTATTTATTCTTCATTGAGAAAGCCATTTTAAATGATACGTTGTGATTTAAGGTCTCAAGTTCAATTTCGAGGAAACTACCTGGGACGAAAGGGAAAACCCATCCCTGGGATGCATGAAAATGAGAATCAATGGTTTCATCGTACCTTTATGTTTCGTGATCCCTCTCTGTGGAAGTTTTTAATCGGTTCTGAAAAAACAAAAGGATACATTGAAAGGCGATTTCACGGTTTGCCCAAACGCATCATTATGGGGGCCAGCTCCACGGGGCATGAGCCGGTAACCGCCGTGATGACCCTATTGTCTCGCTTTGGTGAAAAGGCTCTTGAAAACACCCGGTTTGATGCATTTGACATCAGTTCTGGTGTGGTTCGTTTGGCTCGTACCGGATTATTTTGGGTGGGAAAACGTGATCGGGATTTTAAAAAAGCAGAACAAGTGATTTCACCAGAATTTTTGAGAATGCATCTTTCAATGGATGAGCCCGTTTCTGACAAAGAACGCATGCTGCGCCTGAAACACTATACAAGCGTAATTGAAAAAGGGGGGCTGGTGCCAGAGCCAGGGAAACCCTTCACTGATGCAAATGCCTTATATAAAGCCAGTCAAGCCGTGATGAAAAAACTGACCTTTCGGACTCATAGCCTCGATCGTTTGGAGGTTAAACCCACAGATTCGCCCGTATTGTTATTTTTCCGTGGAGCTTTGGGCATGTTTAAACGAGATGCCAAGGTGAAGATGCTCCGCAAGTTATTTCAAAAGCTTCCGGGTGGCAGCTCTGTTATTGTCGATGGATATGATCTGGTGCGTGGGGCTGATGAAGCACTGGTGACATCAGGATTTAAACCCTTGGTGCCTTTAGGCGACCCTCGGCGAACCACGCCCATGAAAATTGGCCGTGTAGACCGCTACCCCGAGATTCTCATCTTTGAAAAAGAAAGCAAGCTTTCTTAAGTGAAGGGGCACGGCTCCTTTCGGTTAAAAAGGAACTGGACCCGACGAACAGAAGGATTCTTTTTTTGCTTTCGAATCGGGGGTTTTGATATCTTTTAAATATATTTATTCGATTGAAAGTAAGCACTTTTCATTTTTGTACAATGTGCTATTCTATCTTGAACCCCATGGTGGGATCCGTGGAAAAGACAGAAATAATCAGTTTATTGACCGAAAAGGAGTATGTTATGAAAGCATCAAAAATGGCGTTTTCTCTGGCTCTTGGTTTATCATTAGTGGGTATTGCTTTTATGAGTATGCCTGCTAACGCTGCAGCACCAGTACAAAACTCATTGCTCAGTCTGCAGCAAGTTACCCCACCGCATCTTCAACTTGCCGATGATGGTGATAGTGACGGGCAGATGGATAATCAAAACAGTGATGATCAAGGCACCTCTCAAGTGCAGGATCAAAATAGTGGAAATTCTCAACAAGCAGCCCCTACCACCAACTCTGCCCCTCAAAATGCCGATCCCGGTGATGATGGTGGCACTCCCACTACGCCCTCTGACGATCAGTAAAATTTAGAATAACAGACCAAAACAGGCAAGGGGCTCAAAAAACCCTTGTCTGTTCATTTTAAAGAATCTAATCATTGCTTTAAGCCATGATAAATAAGTCTTCTTTATAAGGGGGTTCACTCAATACGTTAACCGGATCAAGTCGTTCACAGGACTTAGATTCCGGATCAAGAGGAATGGTTAAATCGGCTCCTGTTTCAATTCTTACTAAGCGGTAAGGCTGACCTTTCTGAAGACTACTGGGAAGCATCTCAGAGTTAGGCGGCAGACGATAAAGATCGACCTTAAGTTCTTGTTTGAGAACAGGTTTGCCTGGTATCACGGTTAGAGGCTCTCTTTCAGTGGTTGTAAGCTGAGGTTCTCCCACGACGTCTTGAACGATGGCAACCCAATTCATCACACGGCCATTGTCTACACATGAACTTTGATAGGCCAAGCCTGGCTTAAGCTGGCTGAGGTGAATAGCGCCAAATCGAACAGAATTTAACATAAAAACTCCTGTGTTGTGAGTGTGGGGGATTTATAAATCACTCTTTAAAATCGCCTGAAGAATCAAAGTTGCCTTTTGGATAAGAAGGAGCTTTACAAAACTTCATTCCGGAGATTGCCCTTACTGAGTATAGGCCGTGGGGCAAATTGATTTCAGCCCTCGTTTGATCGACAATGGTCGTAGTAAAAGTATCGCTCTCAGGGAAAATGGATGGCATATCCTGATTTTCAGACACAACATCAATCATTGCCTAGTCTTGGCGTTGGTTTAGGGCTTCGGCGATCAATATACGAAGAGACCTTGGCCAGCCGAGACCAGATTGACTGGCTGGAAATTGTTCCTGAAAATTATATGAGCAGGGGGGGACATAGTCTGGCGATTTTAGAAGAAGCCATAGCGAAAGGTTTCCCGTTGGTGTCTCATGGCGTCAATCTCTCCATTGGTAGTGTTGATCCCTTAGATGAAACCTATCTCAACGATCTGCAAGGTCTTTTTGATTTGATTCAGCCGCCATGGTTTAGTGATCACCTGTGCTTTACCAGTGTGGATAATGTGTATGTTAACGATCTCATTCCCCTGCCCTTTACTTGGGAGGCGGTGCATCACGTGGTGAGACGAATTCGTGAAGTGCAACGTCGGTTTGATGTCCCGTTTTTAATTGAAAATATTTCGTATTACAACAGCTTTGGCCCCCATGAGTTGACCGAGGCTCAGTTCTTGGCAGAGGTTCTGGAACGGGCAGATTGCGGCCTGATGCTGGATGTAAACAATATTTATGTCAACAGCAAAAATCATGGCTATGACCCCATCGACTTTTTGAATCAAATTCCCTTGGAACGGACCGTTCAGCTTCACATTGCAGGCCATCTACGCCGGAAATCCATGATTATTGATACCCATGGGGCACCTGTT
>JANWIO010000062.1 GCA_025449835.1 Vampirovibrionales bacterium | reverse complement strand
ATAGGCAATCTATGAAGCGCTTTGCAGATCATTACGGCCCATGGCAAGGCTATTGGGCTTTATACCTTCTGGCTGCCTCTCAGCGGTAAGGCTAAGTTAAAGTATCATCAAAGCTTAAGACCTGGTGAAAAATCTATATTATTTTTAGATATTAAATTAAAAAATTATTGACACCGTATGACGCTTATTATTCAATTTTGAAGGAAAAGCGTTATTAATTTAAGGCGATTGGGTATTATGGAAATGATTAAATCTACCGGCTTCGTGAGTTTACGCCACCCAAAAATTCAACCACACCTTTCTCCAATACAAATGAGTACAACTCATTACAGAAATGTGGGCAGCTCTGATTATTTTAATCGCTTAAAGCCAATATCACCTTTATTTGGAGCTAATAATAAAGCGCTTCCCAAATTTTCAGAATCCGTATATCAGCTAAGCCTGTTAAGGCATCAGATAGCTGGTGTCATTATTGCTTGGCATAAAGAATGGGAATCCAGATATCCAATTCATAAATACTCCTTAGGCGAAAATTTACTACAATCACTTGGCCAGAAAAATTCTGTCATGGCACTGAAAGATAAATATCTGGCTGAGGATGGCGAAATCTATGCTAAGTTTAAGAGTCAACTTGATGGATTATGTCAGCGATATACGGTCGATCGCCAAAGGTTAAGCAAGGTTCGTGACTATATTGGTAAACTTGATTCCTTGCAGGAGCTTTTAATGTCTGAGTGGGAAGACGATTCTCCCAAGGAGCTTAGTCCCGAGGCTCATAGCGAAGAAGATATGGCATATATGTTTTACTCCTTGCACTATGGTGCAAGCGCACTGTTTGAATCACTTCCTGATAGGGAAAACGCAATCCAATATATAGACAGAGAACCAGACAGTAAAGATAATTCTTTAAGGTTTGGATTGGTCACTTGGGGATTTAATCATTCTGGCGGTCATCATTCCAACTCCGGACCAAATGATGATCTCGTAAACTACTTACGTGATATTGGACTAACCGTAGGCAGCTTTCCAGGGGTATGGGAAAATCCTGGATATCCAAGTATTAGTTTAAATAATAAACCTCCAGCTGTAGCAACTGCAAAGGACATTAGTGATTCGGCTATTAAATTCATTCTTAATATTGACGATATCAAGGATTTCCCAGATGTGATGGCGGCCAGAAATGAAATTTATCAAAAGCTGCTTAAGGTCCCTGGGATGGCTCAAAGAATACAGTCAAAGAAATCCACGTAAAAAGTTATTCTATGGATTCTCGTTTCATTAAAAAATATAGTACCGGTAAATCTTAATTTGGCTTTACCGACTTTCTCATGGCCGAATTGATGAGGCATGAGGCCAGTGTGTAAAGGTCTAATCCAAATCAGAAGAGATTAGCCTTACAAGATCACATTACAAATCTTTTAAAACTCTGGAAATTTAAGCCGGATTTGTGTATATTGGCTTTCGCTACAACAGAAATCATCCCTTTACATTTGTTTATATTCTAGCAACTCTGTCTGTTGATAGGGTTTTAGTAATCAAATCCAAAACTACACCGTGATATTTCAATCGAATGGTACTGGGAGTTTATGCTGAGTTCAGCGCAATTTAATGGGACGAAAATGCTTTCGCCTTACCCGTCTGGCTATCGGGCAGCGACGGTTAAGTTAAGCAATCCTAAATTTAGCGGCTTCTCTGATGGAGCAGCCTCAATATTTAAGCCGATTACCGAGCAATATATTTATGGGTTTTTCGCTCAGGACGTTGTCGCACTCTGGATTCCCAGAATCATCAACGCGTTGCGACGTGGCCGGAATGCATATAATCCCAATGAAGATCCTAACCTGAGAGAAGGGCACCCCATACAGCAAAAGCTTCATGCCCTTTATATGAATGTCAAAGGCTTAAACTACCCGAACTGTATTGAGGAGACCTCACGGGAGGTTGAAACCGGGCCAGGCTTAATCGTTGCACAATCTATTATTGCGTTAGGCTTTGCAGCTGTTTTGGGGTCCAAGTGGGCCTTGATGATGGGCAACCATGAGTTGCAAGAATTTGGCAAAGCGTTAAAGCAAACTATCGGTAGATTATCTCCAGAAGTTCAAGATCAAATCAAAGCGGCAGCGAATCGTGATATTCGTTCGCAAATGGTGATGACCGAGTTTATCAAGGATCACCTGTTTAGCATGGACTCATCTTGGCACTTGGATGCTGCAAACAATGAGCTTTTAAACACACGAATCGATCTCTCTGGGATGATTGAGACCTTCCCGCAGAGGAAGGCTGGTTTTGGGATGAAAATCTTCCGTAAAGTTTTCCCTGAAGACAGCTCAACCTATCGGGAAATTCTGACAAAGTTTGCTCAGCGGGATGATGTTTTTGGCAAAAGTGCAGACTTATCACAAATCACATACAAGCAGCTATTGGAGAAATGGGCGGAATTGTGGCCACAAGGCGTCAGTTTCTCCAATCAATCCAAGGAACTAGAAGACGCCTTTAATACCCTCATCAAGGTGTTTAACCTCCAGGTTAGAAAGTCGGGTGCCTCCATGGACCTCACTCTGGAGAGCGTAGGCCACTTTCTAAAGATTCCAGTTGCCCAGAAGGCTGGCGAAGCAATTGCCAAAACTGGCGTAGAAAAAGAAAAAGAGTTTGTCGTCACGAGTTCCGAAAGTTTCCTGGAGAACTTGCGTAAATTTAAAGGATTCGTTTCCGAAGCCGTTGAAAATGCTATCAAAGACAGTAACGCAGAGAGAACTTGGGTCCAGAATCTGATTGAAAATGGCAAAATTGATAAGTTGGTTAATACATTACTTCATCACAAACTAATCTATGGCGTTTCGGCCACTTTGGCTGCAGGATTTTTGGTGATTTTGGTTTCAGCTATGGCGCAAAGAGGACATTCCTACCCTGCAAATCGAAACTTGAAACTGGGAGAAGCTGGTGCAGGTGAAGGCATAGCGCCCTCTGAAGCTTCTGCTGAAGGGGCGGTTGAAAGCTCTGGCGCTGATGCCAATTCGCAGAATCAAGCCTTAAATGCCTTGTTACAAGGCTTACAAAATTCAGGAATGGCGCCAATGCCTGCAGATATCTCCCAACAGCAACCCAATGGGTATACCGGATATGGCCAATCTCAACAATCTATGGGGTATCCAGCTCAAGGCTATGCTGCCAATATGACTAATCCTTTTGGCAATGCCTACTCAAACATGATGAGTGGCTACGCTCAGCCAACCGGGCAGTACTCTGTTCCGGGTGGTGCTTATGCCAACTATGGATTTAATTCGCCCCAATATCCAGGAGGATATGGCCAATGATGAATCGCTTAACACCCATGACCTCCTCGACAATCCGTTTTGGAAACCAAAATATTAGTCCTAGTGTACCTGCCCAATCCATTTTTCATGCCCAGGTTCGCTTTGGGAATGGTGGCCAAGCTGCTGAAAGTGAAAAAATCGCTTTAGACACCTTAGCCAGAGCTTCTGAATGGGTATTCACTCGTAAAGAAGCTGTTGGTGATTTGATTACCAAAAACCTGATTAACAAAGGCGGAGGCTGGGAGTTTTTAGGTAAAATTCTGAAGCCGGTTACGGATAAAGTATTGGAATGGGATTACCAAACATTACAAAAGTTACCGCGCTTGGGTTCGGTCGTTGTAGAGCCTCCTATTGGCGCTTTGATCATTCTGCTTTATGGCTTTACCTTGATGGGCCGTTTGTCCCACGCCTTGCATCGAGCCATCGGTGGCGATCGCCGTGAGCTAAGAGATATTGCCATCCGGGATTTACCAACCTTTTCAATTATCTTATTCGCCTTAAACCCCATGGTGAATCTATTAAGTCGCTTTTTCCAAGGTAAGACTGCTATCTTTGGACGGCATATTAAGCTCTTTCCTGACGTGAAAGGACAAGGCGCCTTTAGCTATTCAGCACTTAAGGATTTATATACCGTTCAGTCCCAGGAAAATCTGGCTGAAATCATCAAGTTGAATAAAGCAGATCCCAAAGGATTGCTCAATGCGCTTGAAAATACCGCTAAAAAGCTAGGTACTCTTGTCACTGGAAACAAAGAACAATATGAACCAGTGGCAACAGCATTTGATGCTTATCATCAAGCCTTAAAAACAGCCGCCGATACCTATCATGGTGCTATAAAAACAGCCACTGATGCCTATGATCAAGCTGTAAAGGCAGCTGGCAAATCTGAGGCTGGAAAGGCTGTTATTACTAAGGCAAAAGAGACATTAAAGGCTGCTATTGCTGAGGCAGATGAGGCTTTATCTCCTGGTGCTGCTACAGCTTTTAACAAACTTAAAGAGCTAGAAGTGGCCAAAGCTGGATTGGCGACTGGACTTAAAGATCATCTACCTAGCTTCCCTGAAATCTTTGCATCCTATGCCAAAGGCAGCCGTGTTTGGGCCAATATTCTCTCCTACGCATTGGTTATCGCAGCTCTGGGCTACGGGGTTACATCCTTTAACAAATGGATCACCGAGCGGGAATACAAAAAGCTCAAGGAAAATGGTGGCGAGCAAGGTCAAGCTCAAACTGAAGGCCTTTCACAAAGTGCTGAAGGAATGCCGGCAGAGGCGGCAATCAATCCGATGGCGCAAACCATGGCTCCGTCTTTTGAGCCCCAGGTAAGCCAATATCCGCAATATGCTCAGTACCCCCAATATCCGACTCAAAGCGCCTATGGATACAGCAATCCTTATAGCGGCTATCCTCAGCAAGCCTATTCACCAAACATCTATGCCTCCAATCCGTGGAATGCGACCGCATATCCCCAGACCTATCCCTACGGCTATTATCAATAGGTTAAGCGATAAACCAGATTTCAGAAGACTCACGTAATTGAGCTGCTCGTAATTTGATTGAGAGTGAAGTCGAAACGTTATAAGTTTCAAATCACTTTACATTGATGTTAGATTTCCGACCAAAATCGCAATTTGGTTCAAATAATTGTTTTTATTATTATACACCCTATTGGTCTGTTTACAAAAACACAATCGTTAGGAGAAGCAATATGACAGGT
>JANWIO010000061.1 GCA_025449835.1 Vampirovibrionales bacterium | reverse complement strand
GATACTTCTCTGAGTCCTTCAGAAATCGATTAACCTCTGCCTTGTAGGCCCACCCAATTAAACTGGCGTGGATATCATTCATCTGTGATTCCCGGAGGTGAACGAAAAAAAATGACATTGCCTGCTTAAAGTTCTGGTTTGTCCGGGTGAACAAGTATCTTAGTGGTGAGTTCTTAGAAGCAGAGGTTTTAACGTCGATGGCCATATTGCCTAGCCAAGCATCAACACCACCGTCGCCGTCTAATCCGTCAATGAAGTCTCCTGCTGCCTCAATAGTTGGGATGCCTAAAAATCTCTGAAAGGCTATTTCTCCCATTAAACCGATTGCGTCAGCCCGTGAAGTTGCCCTAGTGGAGCTTGCCCATTTCTTGAATCGTAATGGAGCAAGCTCTTTTTCAATCCGGCTTGCGACTTCTGCCGGTATAGTCACCATGGCTGGTTCACGATTGTATAAGCCCAGGTTCTCCATGCAAGGGAACCAGGTCAATGTTTTTAAAGCGTTCCTCATGCGTGGACCCCCTGGTGGTTCCTCATATTGAGTGAGGTTTTAATCTTGTCGTGGACGGCCTGAGCCACCGTGTGGGGATTACCTGCCCCGTGGACGTTGATGGTAACGTTTAGGGGTGCGGTAATGGTCTCAACGTATCGAACGCCCCCACCGCCTTTCTGATTTACGGCTGCTTCCCAGCCTAATCGATCCACCTTTGGCACACCTGCGTTATAGGCAGCTACCGCTTAAGTGTAGTTCCCGTGGAAGTGGACCAGGTTGTTGTGTAATAACCTGGCGGAGCCTTCAAGGTTTTGATAAGGGTCATAGGGATTCACCCCTAACCCTCGTGCGGTTGCGGGCATTAACTGACCAAGCCCAATGGCCCCCGCTTTTGAGACGATACCTTTTCGCCATCCCGATTCATAATTGATGAGGGTTTCAAAAACTTGTTTATTGAGGCCATACTTAGCCGCCATCTTGTCCGCATAAGCTTTAAGTCCGCCACCAATCTTAGCTCTCAGCTCCATGCCCCCGGCAACAGCTGCTCCGGTTCCTGCTCCCATGAGCGCCCCAGCAGTGCCCACTGCCCAAGGGCCTACAACGCTTCCAATCGCTGATCCAGCACTGGATCCTAGAACACCACCCCAAACTGTTCCCTCGGGACCAATGGCGGTGCCAACAGCTCCCCCAATTACGCCCCCAGCAATAGCGCCAATGGGACGGCCTGCCATAGCCCCCAGGATACCACCCCCAGCCGCACCCACTGCTCCCAATCCAAGAATCTTACGAAGGCCGGGAGGGATGTGGTTCCAGAGCTGATCCAGTTTTTGAATGAGTTTATCCACCTCCCGCAGGATTAGCAGGAGTAAATCAGCGGCGAGTTTAAGCCATAGGGTTATCCCAGAGGCTCGCCCGATGTCAATCATGAGCTTGCCCACATCAAGCACGATCCGCCCCAGGACCTCGGCAAACTTGAGGATGTATTCAAAGATGACGGCGATCTTCTCCGCCCATTCGGCGATGTGGGTTTTAAAGGTCTTCGTCCAGTATTCCAGCACCTTGGTAATCTTACCCAGCGGCCCCTGGAGAAGCTTACCCAAGGCCCCGACCACATACTGAAAGAAGTAAGTCATCAGGACGTGGATCCGCTGGAGTTCATAGCCCACCTGTCGGAAGTTATCCACCCCCTGCTTAAAGTAAGCGCCCGGCTCAAGGCCATCTGAAAGCGCCCGCAGCTCAAGAAACTGCTTTCTCAACTCAGGGTTGAGGGCGATATCTTTCAGATCCTCAAGGTTATGAAGGCCCATGGCCCCCATCGCCGCCTTTAGGCTCCGGGCGTTGGCGATGGTAATCATCATGCGCCTGGCGAAGATCTGGACCTGCATGTCCGCTTTGGTGACGGACTCCGTAAACTTCAAGATAGCCGCAGTTGCTGCCACCTCAAAAGCCAAGACGGCGACCATAAGCTTTTTAATACCCTTGATAAAAGGCTCAAGCTTTTTTGCATCAAATAAAGCGGCGAATTTTTTCGCCATCTCTTCAAGCTTACTTTTGCCCTTTTTAAAGCTGGCCTCGTCGACCTTAAAACCGATTGAGGCGAGGTATTCGCCTATAGTGCCTAGATTACTCATTGCTTAGCTCCTTCCGTTGATGTTTTTCTTAACTCATCGCCACCATGGCGGATCTGCCAGGTGACTGTTTGTAGGTGAGGGGGTAGTTTGGCCTCGTCCTCACTCGTCCAGGGCTTTCTGTCTACGTTGTTCATTGGTTTTTATCTCCTTTTATTTGCTTTCATAAAAAAACCCCCCTCCAGGCAAGGCCTGAAGGGGGTATCTAACGAATAATTAAAATCTTTTCACTGCATTGTATTCGTTAGATAATCCCCCGTTTTATCGGGTGGAAAGAGAAAAAAAGAAAATCGTTGAGGCTGTTTAAAGCTTATTTATGCGGTTTTAAAAATCTGATGATTTGGGACATACAGCTGCCTCCTTGTACGATCTGAGCAACCAGTTGACCACTTCGGGCGCTTAATCAGCATTTACCTCACAATGCAGCGAGGGGGTACTTCTCAGAAAGAAGGATTTAAAGTCCTTAATTTTATTAAAACCCAGAACCGGAAAATTAGATCAACAAATCGTCATTTTGCAGGATAGGCAAAACTTATAAGGCTCTTTAGAATCATTAAATGTTCTCACACCGCACTTCTGGCAATCGTTATAATGCATCTCCCCAGGGAGAATAATATCGTCCGGCATAGTGATGCCTTTTTTCTTCAATCGTGCGTTGGCTTTGGGTTGTTGGCATTTGAAATACTCAAGCTTTATAGCGCCGATTTCGCAGGTGCTACAATCTTTATTTGTTTTTTCGCAGTGTATTCCGGCACGCGTCCACTTAGTAGCGAATTCTTCCGCTTTTCTCATTCTCTCTTCTCCCCCTAAGTATTGCTCCCCCTTATTATCCCAGTTTCAAGTGAGAAATCCAGCCCCGTTATATTTTTAGCTCAAAAGAAGATTTACTAATTTAAATTTTTATTTTGCATCTTGAATCAAAAGATTGTCAGGGATTGAGAAGTCTGAAAAGGAGTATTTTGCTTTATTTGGGAGTCGGGATACTTGGCTCCAAAAGCCAGGGAGAAAGCTTTTCTCTCCTTTTTTATATTCATAAAAATCATTGAGTAATAAAACACCCATGCGTGACCCATAAGCTCCTTTTACCTTAAATATACACACTTTGATAGGGTCTTTATCAGCATCAATCTCTTGCCACAAGTGTTTCATTACAGCCTTATTGTGTTTTTTATATAAAGCATAATCATTAGAAAGAACCTTCATTGCCCTGATATCTTTTTTCGTAAATTCCCCCTGCCTTATAGCTGATTCAACAGCTTTAAGTCTTTCATCACAAGCTATATATGTAGTTTTTGGAACGGGTTTTATGAATTGTTTACAGGATACTTGTTTAAAGCCGTGAATAGCAGATTCAGCCCCCAAGACGGTTACATAATGCACAATCCCAAGATACTGAACACAGGTGAAATCAGTAATTAAGTCGCCATCAGCATATTTTTTAGGGGTTTCCAGGAAGAATATTTTATCTCCAGGCCAATCAGCACTCTCCATCCCAGGAAATCCAATGCTCCCAATAACAGCATTAACTAGAACACCGTTTTTTAAAGACTGAACGACCGGGAGCCCAATGTCATTTGATAATAAATAGTAATGGCCTTTCTTAAAGTGCCCGTTAATCATCTGCACCCTCACCGTATTAGGTTCCAGACCAACTAACTGATCAGCTTTTACAGGAGAGGCTACAAAAAGCAGGAGGAGAACCGCCAGAACAACCTTGAGCATCCCCTAACATCCTCCATCTTATAACCATGTTCCCCTGATTTTATTAAAAATCGCAATCAAAGCCTAGGATCACCAAGCGAATGTCTTAACAATTATTAAGTTTAACTTTTGTTTTTCTTATAATAGTCAGAAAATTGGTTGGCAATGGGAACGATTTCCTGATGGACGATCCGGTTAAAGACAATACCCCTAAATGCGAAGAGTGCAATGAGGCATCCCTAGATATTACCCGAACGACTCAGGAGGAGCTGCAAAACTTCGGTCTAAATCATGAGGTTCCACATATAACATATGTTTGCGAAAATTGCAGCCACAAAAGTATTGAGTTAGCTCCAGTTTGGCTTAATTATACTGGGCAGCAGCTTATAGATCTTGCTGTTACACAGTATAAAATATTTCATGAATTACATAAAAAATACCTTGAGCTTGCCTTAACCCTTATCGCATTCTATATAGTTGGTATAGCTAGCTCTGTTGCATTTTACTTAGTTCATAAGGACATTTTTGACGGTAAACCATACTCTCTAATAATGTTGATTTTGTTGCAAATTTTAGGAGGATTTGTAATTACACTTTATGTGACAGGAATACCATTAACTGAAAACTTGGAATATACCCAAAAGCAATGTATTAGCTTTTTGGGTTACAGGTTTTCTCCATCATGCCTAATTCTAAAAAGACTTGCTCAGTCTGCAAGCGGGTTTGTTCTATTGAGTAGCATAGTTTTAACATATACTTTTACCTTCTCTCTAATATGGACAGGTATCACGGCAGTTTTATATAGTATTTGGTGCTTAATAATCTTCCGACAGGCGAAAAACTATGCCAAATACCCTAAAGAGGTAAGATTTTTAAGCCCCCTCTATCATTTTGACCCTTACAATAAGAAGACTTACTAAAATTGATTCTGTTTTGACTAAAATTTACAGACTTAATATTCCATCCCAAAGTCATTTTCACAGGCTAGCTTTACCAAGAGCATGCCTTAAAAGCCGGAGGGGTTACCTACATACCTGAAATTGATTTCAACATGCTTCCTGGGGCTTCTGGCGGGGGTGATTTTAGATTGGTTAATTTTAACCTGCAAATATTGATTTTTACCCACAAATATTATAAGCTATAGACATGTTCAGAAAGGAGCCAATTAATGCCAGCCCTCGATAAACGCCAATTTGAAAAGATGGTTAGAAAGGCTGGCTTCTCTATCGAGTATGGGACAAAGCATCCCTATATTGTGGCTCCCGATGGTGACACCCTTGTTTTTGCCATCTCCCACAAAAAAGGTGGCAAGGATTATATAAAGCCCTACTACGTTAAAACAATCCAAGAATTCATTCAAAGCAAAGGAGGCTCATTATGAGAAAAGAGGCAATTAGAAAAACAGCAGTGCTTCGCTATGTTGGTGGTGAGGATGGTTATATCGTCGAATCGCCTTTAAGTGACAAAATTGTTGGCGTCGGGGATACACCAGAAGAGGCACAGCAGATATTTAATGAGATCCTGGATGAAAGTTATCAGCTCTATAAAAAGGGTAAATTCTCATTAAATACACACTCTGGCAGGCCAAAACAAGGCAAGATTAGACTTTATGCCGATGTTAAGCCTGAAATAAAAGAGGATATTGCCAAGCTCGCCAAAGAAATGGAGGTTTCCTGTGGGGAGGCACTGGAGTATATTTTCATGAATTATAAATCCTCAAACCAGGGGCTTAACAGGGATATTTGATTTTAGGGATCAAGCTTGATTTAAAATTGTCGATTGAATGATCAGAATGTTCGCCCTAAAGTATGAAAGTTAGACAGAAGTGGGACATTGTCACTCAGGTCAGGAGGTAAAGCATATGCCAAAACAGTTATCACATCGGATTGTCCGGGTTCCTGGTCACACCCTTGGGGTGGGTGAGGTCGCAGGTTCAAATCCTGTCGGGCCGATATTTTTCAAAACCCAACAGGATTAAAAGAGGTCCCAGAATCTATTGGGACCTCTTTTTTGTTTGAAACATTCCAGTTGTTAGGACGATGAAACTGCCAAAGGTTGTCGGAGTCGAATCTCAAGGACTTCTCCAGGGTTCACCACCACAGGTTGTCCTTTGGCAACCACGGCAGAAGCAGCGCCTAAGGTGCTTCCCAAAAGACCGCCCCATAAAAGCCCTTCATCAGCCCGGCCTTTTTTTGCAATTCCGCCAATGAGTGCCCCGGCTGCACCACCAATGGCTGCACCTCCTAGAGTCCTACCGGCTACTTTCAAGACCCGTCCTTTGGTGCTTCCCCCAACCAGGGCTCCCGATGGGCCATTTACTTCGGCTGAAATATAAAAGGTCCTACCATCTGGGGTGGTAATCCGATTAAAATCGAAGGCCATACTGGCATTTTTTTCACCATGTCCAGGGGGTTCAATTCGGCTAATAACCCCATGCACCTGGCTATCTTGGGGGATAACAATATTGCCTGATGGGCTGAGAATCGGACGATTAAGTGTCACGGTGATGGGATCCCCAATTTGGCTTCTGTCAGAACTGACTGGCGTTACATCCACGCCTGTAAAAACGGTGTTAGTGGGAACAACGGAAACATGGCCATGAATCATATTTCCCTGTTGTGGTGTGTCATTTGTATTGTATGCTTCTTGGCGATTTGACCGAGAATTTCTGGCAAAGTGGTTGTGTTTTTGACCCATGGTGGATTCGTTCTGTGGGGCTCCGTGGGCCAAAAAAGATTCAAAATGATCTGCCATCACGGCCACTTCTGCTCGGGTGGCGGCTTGATTAGGTTCAATAAGGTTTTGACTAGGGTAATTGACAAAAATACCGGATTGAATGGCCCCAGCAACAGCCCGTTGTCCCCACTGTGGAACGTTATAGCCATCGGTATAATTTTTCAAAATTTCGACAGCTTCCCCTTGACTGGGAAGTGACACATGGGCTGCGTTTACGAGAATGGCCATGGCTTCTACTCGAGAGATGCTCTTGTTTGGCATAAAAACACCTCCTGGATAACCTGAGACCAGCCCTTTTTCTGAAACAAGTTCAATGGGCCGGTATGCCCAAAAGGTCGGGGGCACATCTTCAAAATTGGTCCCATTAAAAGGAGCCCCATTATCCAAATGGAGTGCCTTGACCAGCATGGCTGCAAATTCGGCACGGCTGATGGGGCCTTCTGGACGAAATTCACCATCTGGGTAGCCGGTTAAGATACCTTGCCCGGTAAGATGACTAATGGCGTGCTGGGCCCAATTCCCTGATGGAACATCGGTAAACTGGGCTGAAAATGCGGGTAAAGTGATGCTTGCTGTGAGCAAAACTGTCGCTGCAAATGATGTAACTTGTTTTATGGTGTGATTCATTGTGTAAAAACCTCCTCATCTATCAATCCAATCGTTTGACAATAACAGAAACAGGTGTTTATGGATTTTAATTTGCACCTGATGGGTGAGACGCTCTTTGGGAGCTTTGTGTTCCCAAACGTTTCTATATTCAGTTTGCGGATTGGGTTTTGATTCGGAGGGTCAGTAAAGATCAGGAGCTTGGTAAATCCCCTGAGAGGAGAATGGATTGGTTTTGATGCGCTACCTGTCCTAAACGGGCCAACTGATTTATGAATTTTCATCTTGTTTATCCAAGAAAGTCAATTGGAAGGCTTTAAGGTACTTTTAATCTGAAAAAGATAATTGTCCACATGGTCAATGCTAAACCCATGGGTTTCCTGATAAAAAGAGTAATTACATATCTCTTTTCTCTAAAAAGGGTTTTACCTTCCTACCTGTGTAGTTTTGGTAAGCGTTTTTTGAGACATCACGACGTTTTCGTATGGTTGGAATTTTTAGAAATATAAGGAGAAAGCACATGACTTTCAAAAAAATATTTGCTGCAAGTCTCTGTATGGCCATGGGGATTGGCTTAACCGCGGGTGCTTTTGCAGATCAGCCTCAAGTACAAAATGGAACAATAATAAATCCGAGTTATAAAAGCTCTGTGAATATTGATGTTATCGAAAAAAATGAATTGGGGTATAAAGAGCGTATTCAAAGTGAATTGGTTCAACGGTCAGCGCCTCAGGTGGGGGAAACCAGAGCTGCTGTTGAAGCTATTTATGGTCCTTCTTGGACTTCTTTAGCGCCCAATAAAAATTATGAAATTTATACCAACGAATATGATTTGACCGATGGAAAAATGTTTCGTCGCAATCTGAGTGACGACGCACTACGGGTGTATGAGGTTACCTATAACGCGACAGATGGTAACAAAACAGCCAATGATAAAGTGGTTTGCGTAGCATTACGAGTTATTCCTAAACTTGGTGATCATATTAACCTGGTAACTAGACTTTTAGGCTCTCCTATTAGCTCCATTAATGGTCAAGATGGGCAGCATGTTATTTATGGCATCCCAAAACAACGGTATGTTTTCTATAACGATGTTTTATCCAGCCCATTTGAAGCTGTGAATGCTTACTTTAACGCTGAAGGCTATATGGTTGGCCAAGAATTTATGCCGTCTCGAAATCAAGGCTTTACGACGCGTACCACAGCCGAACGGTTTGTGGAATTTGACAACCAATTCCAGCCAGATCGTAAGGTTGGAAAATAGCATCATTCTTTAACACGCAATCATTGCTGTAACCAGGGGTAGAAAGTGTTTTACTTTCTGCCCTTTTGGTTGATTAAGGGTAAGGCTGTTAAGAATTTGATTTTGTGTTTTTTGCGCTACTTTGCAGATCTTGAATATAGCCTTGCACTTGTTGCTTATTGGGTGCATTGGGCATTAATTTTAAGTAATGATTGAGTTCATTAATGGCTAGTTGCGATTTTCCCTCTTCTGCGTAGGTTAACCCGAGATGAAAATGTGCTTCTGGGAATTCAGGGTTTAGTTTAATGGCCTCAGAAAAGCGCTCTTCCGCTTCTGGAAAATGTTTTTCATGAAGATACAGATTGCCCAGGTTAAATTGCAAATCGCTATCGCCAGGACGCAGTGAAATAGCCAATTTATAAATGGTCTCGGCTTCATTCATTTTGTTGGTGTGTCTTAATGTGCTGGCATAATTGCTTAGTACCCCCGCTGGAATGGCTTTACTAAAATAGCCCAGTGCTGTTTTATCATTTTTCTCCAGTAAAGCCGTTTTTCCCAGTTCGTTGAGCAAATCCGTATTATCCGGGTGATATTGTAGGGCGGCTTGAAACACTTGGTCAGCCTTGGCATATTCGTTTTGATTCATATAGAGATCGCCCAGTGCAATCGCGTATTGCTGTACCTGTGGCGCAAGCTCAATAGCTTTCTGGTAAGAAGCTTGGGCTTTATCCGTTTTACCGTCTAATTCGTATTTTTTACCCAGCCGAAAGTCCTTTTCGGCATCAATGAGCTTGCTGATTTCTGGTTGGGTGAGCGTATCCAAGGTATTAAGTAGGCCACCCCTGTTTTCTGCGGTGGCTGAAAAATGAAACGACGGTCCATCGGCTGCTGCAAGTTTTTGAGTGAGCCCTTTATCTTGTTGTTGTGCTTGTTCTAGCTGTGATTCTAGAACTTTAATTTCATTTCGATAAGCTGCTGCGTTCTGTTGCAACTCGTTGTAGCTTTTTCCAAGTTCCTTAAGCTCTTTTTGAAGCTTGATGAGATCCTGATTCTCTTTAAGGTTTGGTGTGATTGTCACCAAGCGTTCTTGTTCAGCTTTTAAGCGGGCAATCATGGCATTTTGTTCATCAATTTGGAGTTTAAGATCTTTGACTTCGCCTTCCAGGTGATTGCGATCGTCCCTTAAACTATCTGCTTCCAGTATTTTTCGCTGTAAGGCTTTTCCCGGAACTTCAACTGTGGTTTTTGCGGATAACACCGTATCGCTGTTATCTGAGGCAGCTTGGTTTGTTGCTGTCTTTTTTTGATCTGGCTGGGATTTGTGTGTGGTTTGGGGTGTGGGCGTGGCATGTGAATCTGAATTGGGTTCGGTTACTGTGGGTGCTAAAAGTTGCAGTACCAACTGTTTGCTATTGCTGGACAATAAAGCCCCTGTTGTGCCAGGCGTTTTTGTTTTAACCATCAACCGAACCAAGGGTTGGGGGCCCATAAATTCATCCAAGGTAACAGCACTCACATCAGGTAATTGCGATTTCAAAGCGTTTAAAAGGGCCTGTTTGTTTTTTAACTGCGCTAAAGAAGCTTCTGGGATATCTATAAGTAAGTAGCGGTCGCCATTCTCTAGCGGTGAAATTAAGCTTGCTTTTTCTGGAGAAGAGAGTTCCAAAATAATTTGGTCGGCGGCTGAATTGGCTTTAATCGATAAAACTTGTGAGGATTCTGTCGAAAAGCCGGGGGCGGTTGTGAGTAGAAGGCCTAAAATACTCAATGAAGTGAATCGAACCCAAGGGTAGGAACGATTTAACCGAAACATGGCCAACTCCCTTCAAACCTCCAGACTGACATCATCAAGCGTTCCTTTAGTATACCATTTGAACAGGTTGTTTTGATGAAACACCTTCCTTGAGGCAACCACAATCTGAATGTCAAAACCCTGGCAAAAAGTGCCTGTTGCTGTTATTGGGCTCTGAAAGTCCTTGCAGAAGTTCCATTTTTTCCAATACCCACTCTCACCTGAGAAAGGCATTTGGGGCAGCGTCCCACATAGGCAGTTTGTTCAGCATTGATATAAATGCGGTTATAGACTTGGCAGCAATCAAACAGGATACTTAGGAATTTTCGACTAAAAGTCGCTGTTGTTTGCGTGTGTTGTGGCATTGCTACTTGCTCCTATAATTTCATCTGGAATGGGGGGCGGTGGGAGTTCCTGAACAATGAGTGAGCTGCTGACTCTTGCACCACCAGATACGGATGGGGAGTTTACCAAGCGTCCCCGTATGACCATTTGGGTTGAACTGCCCCCATCTAAGTTGATGGCTTCAACAGCGCCTAGTTTTTTCATTAAATGGGCCAATTCGGTAAGTGTCATACCAATAGAAACATTGTGTTGACGGCCATCTACGGTCACCATCAGGAGATGACCATTCGCCTTAATCCCAATGGCTGTTCTGGGAGCCGCTTTGGTAAAGGCTCCTGGTCGGAAAGATTGTTGTCTGAGATCAACATAAATTTGGTTGTCTTTCACCAGATAGGGGCCACCACTGATGGCGTAAGCAACATCTGACCAGTCTGGAATGGTATAAAGGGTCAGTGAGAGTTGATCTCCTGGTTTTAGTGTGAGGGCATCTCCTTCTACAGGGGCTGTAATGACGTACCCTCCTTCTGGGATTTCAAGCCTTTCATCTTGGGAAACCGCGGTAACAACATTGTTACTGTTAATTTGGATTTCCATGCCGTCTCTAGGGACATTGGGTGCTAAGTTGCCCCAAAGCGAGGAGTACAAAATAGATTCCTCTTTATTTAACCGGGGTTGATTCACATTATTAATCTTAATGGAACGGCCATCCGTTGTAGAGAAGCTTCCACGAAGGGATACTTTGGCGATTTTTATTTTTTTATCCGGCGTAATTCCCAGGCTGACTCGGTGATAAAGGGGGCCTGTAATCAATTGTTTGTTTAAAATCACCGTGCCCAAAACGGTTCCCTTATCTGGTTTAAAATAAGCGGCATTAATTCCTGCAATGGCATTGTCTTGATCCACCATTTGGCTCACTTTTTCTTTGCCATGGAGGCGGTGAAAGGCCAAGACCGGCTTAACGGTAATTTGGGGATTTTGAAGATTGATATCTAGGACATTAATGTTTAAAGGGCCTTGGGAAGATCGTTGAAGAATATGGTAATGTATCACTCCTGGTGCAACAGCTTCAGAATATTTGTTGCTATAGGCCTTGCCAATGGTAACCACAAGTCGATCGGGATGTGCCAAAGCGTAATACTGAATATTAGACTTTCCTTTGCAGTCTAAAAAAATCTGAACTTTACCATGGTGGGCATTCCAATAAACGGAACGCAGGTTTTGCTGCCCTTGGATGCTTAAGAAGTGCTTTTGGAGTGACGGTGACAGTTTGCCTGAAAAAGTGATGTTTAATTTGTGTGGATTATCATCGTCCAGATCCACATCATCGGCTTTTCCAGACAAATCCAGAATAATTTGTGTTTGGTTGCTTTGTGATCCCAAGCGTACCTGATTTAACACGGCAGCAAAGCCTTGGGTGTAAAATCCCAATAATCCGGATAAAAGAAAGCTACCGGTAGCTACGATGACAGGCAAACTTTTTTGCTTCATTGTCACAATTTATACTCCATCACTCCTGGGGCCCTTCCTTCTCATGTAATCATTTTCTTTTGCTCATTCTGAGGTCCATTTAGAGGATTCTCAGAGAGGATCTTATAAAAAGCTGAGTGTATTTACTTATGGATTTCAAAAAAAATTTTTTAAACGTCAATAAAACCTCTGAACTATACTTATTATAGTTTATTTTTGGGAAAAGTCGGCGAAGCGCTCATTAAAACCACGTTAATAGGGGTGTGGGCGGATATGAACGTTTCGTCTGAATGTGCCGAAACTTTAATTTGCCCATACACAACACGCTTAATTTTTTAAAATGACGCTTCCCATGAGATTTTTTTAATCGATGCAAATATGCGAAATGATCTTTAAAGTTGGTGTTGTGTCCTTCAAGAAAATCAAGCAAGAGGACTCATTATGGGCTTTTAAGGCTCGCTAGGGCGAAAAAGGTTTATTCCACCGTCTAATGATAAGGGCTTTGCAATCTGTTACAGTTTAACCAATGGGAAGTGCTTCTCCAATTTTAATAATGAGGCAATAAGCAATAAATCAGAAGGGGGGATAAACGATGACCTCCTCAATGCATTCAAAAACGAGGATTTTAATCTTAGGGGGTGGATTTGCCGGCATCAATGCCCTGTTATCATTGGAAAAGCTTTTTGCCAGAGATAAATCCGTGGAAATCATGATGGTGAGCGATGAAAACTTTTTTCTATTTACCCCCATGCTTTCTGAGGTGGCCATTGGCGCTGTAGATCCGCGCCACATTGTCACGCCCATTCGGGAAGTTTGTCGAAAAGCCGAATTTCGTCGAGCCAATGTGGTGAATATTGATTTAGACCATCAAGCAGTGGATGTTCGCTATAACAATCTTGAAACCTGCCCGGATACTTTAACCTATGATCATTTAATTTTAGCCATGGGGAGTGATACCAATGTAATGCTGGTGCCTGGGGTGGATAAATATGCCTTTAATTTTAAAGAAATTGGGGATGCGCTATTACTTCGGAATCATATTTTAGAGATGTTTGAGCGAGCAGATAGCCTTTTGGATCCGGCTCAGAGACGGGCAATGTTAACATTTAGTGTGATTGGGGGTGGATACTCTGGGGTGGAGGTGGCTGCTGCAATTCAAGAGATGGCTATCCGGATAGAGCCCCTTTATCCCTCTATCAATCTGGCAGATATTCGGATCATCTTGGTGGAGGCACAAGACCGGATTTTATCTCATCTTCCTAAAGATCTCTCGGATTATGCCCATGAAGAGCTAGAGGAGCTTGGAATTGAAGTGATGGTAAACACTCGAGTGGATGATGTTCAGCCGGATGCCATTGTGATTCAATCAGGGCCCAAAATCCCCTCGTTTACGACCATATGGGCAACAGGTATTGTGGTTCCGCCACTCATTATGGGATTACCTGTTAAAAAAGATAGAAAAGGACGTCCATTAGGAAGCCATGAGCTTCAACTCTCTGGCTATAAAAATGTTTGGGGAATTGGGGACAACATACTCACGCCATTACCGGATGAAAGTGGATTTTATCCAGCCACAGCGCAAATTGCCGTTCGGCAAGGTCAGCATGTGGCAAAAAATTTGTATCGGGTGATTAAAGAAGATAAATATCCAGAAGCTTTCTCATATCAACAAAAAGGAGAGATGGTGGTTTTGGGAGAACGCTCTGCTGTTGCAGTGATTTATGGTATTAAAATAAAAGGTTTTCCGGCTTGGGTTTTGTGGCGGCTTTATTATTTATCTCAGTTGCCTCGGGCCAAGAAAAAAGGGCGGGTGGCAACCGATTGGATTTTAAATTTATTTGGACCTTTTGAAACCACACAGCTTAAAGCGCATGAGCGTCCAGAGTTGGCTCATTTACAAGATCTTGCCTGTCGTCGGGAGGTGCCTGTGCAAAAAGAAGAAACTGTTTTTTCAAAAAATCCTCCCTAATACACCTTACGTATTTTTTAAAGCTGTGGTAGTATCAAAAATATCTCCTGGAGTGTAGAGAAAAATAGAACGAGAGAGTTGGGTACGAACACGGTGAGTTTAGTGCATGGAGCTGCGGCTCAAGAGAATTTGATACAACAGAGTGAGATAGCCCATTTATCTCCAGTTACGCATGTTGTTACTTTTCCCCAACAAAAACCCGGGTTAACACCTCTCCAAAAATGGGGATATGGGCTTTTATTGGGCGCATTTTTGTTTGGTGGTATTCAGGCCATTCGTTGTGGCGTTGCCAGTGGCATTAAATTAGAAAAACTGGTGGGTGAGTTAACGGCTTTACAACAGGTCAATCAGCAAGCTCAAACAAAGCATGCCATGTTGCAAGATAAAATTGCGTTGTACAAGTCCCCTTTAGGGGTTGAAGAAATGGCTCGCGAACGCTTGGGCATGGTGGCTCAAGATGAAACTTTAGTGCGTTTATATGCACCTTCAAAACAACAGCAATAAATTATTTATTGAATATTGGTGTTATAAATTCTAAATTCAACAGGCTGAACCCCCTTGCCATAGAGCTTTAACACAAATTCGTCTAGGGGGGCTATGTCATCAAAATTAAAATGATACGCGTTAATGGCCGTATAGGGGTGAATCGTGACATCGGCTTCTTTATGAGCCAAATATTGTTGGATGCTGTTTTCTGGATAAATCTTAAAGCTTCGTCCATCGCCCACGCCTTCTATCACCGCGAAATACTGTTTGGCAAAGCTTGGATCATCGCCATACAAGGAAACCAAAAATTTTACAATGGGGTGATGCCAAATATAATCAATATCATCGTCAATATAGCCCCGCATTTTATCAATATTTTCAGGGGTGGGTCGGCCAAGGGATTTATGATGAGCAGCGGAACGAGCAATTTCAATATAAGGGGTATAAATGTTTAGCAAAGCTCCGTCAGGGCCATCAATCCAATTGCCATCTAAGAAAGATTGAAGATCCTCGCTTCGGTTGGTCATGCCGTACTGAACAGCGTCATTAATGGTTTGATTGGATAATTTAACGATTGAAAATGCTGGCGTGCAGCCAATCATCAAAATAAAAAGTGTGGTTAAAACAGAAACAAAAAGCGATTGCGTAAATTTCATGGTGGTTGTCCTATGCCTTTGAGAAGTAAGGATTGTTTACCAATGGGTTGGTTTATTTTATTTTAGAACAAGAATAATGCAAATACGAATGAGGGTGTACTCATGGGAAAACGTGTTTTTGTGGTGGTGATTGATGCTTTAGGTGTTGGTGCTTTGCCGGATGCCAGTGCATACAATGACAGTTTGAGTGTGAATACGCTGGGAAATATTGATGCTTCTGTTGATCATTTTGCATTACCAGTCATGGAATCATTGGGTGTGGGGCATATTCTGCCCATGACCCATATAAAAGCGGCTCAAAATCCAAAAGGCTATTATGGAAAGATGGCTGAGCACTCTCGGGGAAAGGACACCACGACGGGTCATTGGGAAATGATGGGCATTTACCTGGAAAAGCCATTTCGCGTTTATCCCAAAGGGTTTCCAGAGGATTTAATTCAACAATTTATTCAAAAAACGGCTTGTGGAGATATTCTCGGAAATATTCCCGCATCAGGCACTGAAATTATTGAGTCCTTGGGGCAAAAGCATCTGGAAACCGCTTATCCTATTGTTTACACCAGTGCTGATAGTGTTTTTCAGGTGGCTGCTCATGTGGAAAAAGTGCCTTTAAAAACTTTATATTCATGGTGTCAAACGGCCAGAGAGTTATTACATGGGGAGCATGAGGTTTCTCGGGTGATTGCACGCCCCTTTATCGGGGAGCCTGGGAAATTTGAACGATTGGGTGGCGATCGGCGAGATTACGCAGTGCCTCCGCCAACAGGGAGTTGTTTGGATGTTATTAAGCGCTCAAACGGCATTGTTTTTGCTGTGGGCAAAATTGAAGATATTTTTTGCCAGGTGGGCGTTACCCATGCCATTCATACTCGGGGTAACACCCATGGGCTTCAGGTACTGGGTCAGATTATTCGCAATGAACTCGATCTTGAGCCTTTGAATATTGAAGGTAAATCCCTCGATGCGTATCAGCAAGATCAACAATTTATCTTCGTCAATCTGGTGGATACCGATATGAAGTATGGCCATCGCCGAGATGTGGTGGGATATGCTCATGCCTTAGAAGAAATTGATGCGGCCTTGGGTACGTATTTAAAAGAGTTAGGCCCAGAGGACTTGCTGATGATTACAGGAGATCATGGGTGTGATCCCACGGCACCGGGATCAGATCACACACGGGAGTATATCCCGATTCTCATGTACGCTCCGGGCTACCCTGGCGGCAGCTTGGGTGTCCGTGACTCCTTTGCGGATATTGGTAAAACGGTTTTAGAATGGCTGGGGCTCCAAAATAATGAAGTTCCTGGCAAAACCATGCTCAGTGTCATGTCTCCCTGTGTTTAAGGCTTAAGAGGCATTTGCACCGCCAATCAGGTGGTATGAAACTCTGTTTCGTCCTTCTTTTTTGGAGCGATAAAGCTGTTGGTCGGCAAGTTCCAGGACGGCTTCGTATTTACGAAGGCTCTTGGTTTCACTGCTGTTAAAATCAACAGCGCAAATCCCTTGGCTGACGGTAACCCGTAATTTCTTATCAATATCTTCAAATCGTAAGAGCTGAATATTTTCTTGAATCAAACGAGCTGTTTCAATGGCGTCATTCAGGTTTCTTTTGGGCATAATAATTGAAAATTCTTCTCCCCCATATCGACAAGGATAACATTGTTCGGGCGAAAAGCGTTTAAGCACAGAAGCCACCGCCTTTAAAACTTGGTCTCCCGCTAAGTGGCCATAGACGTCATTCAGCTTTTTGAAGAAATCAATGTCAATCATAATGATGCAAAATTGGTCTTTTTCGCTTTTACAGTTGTCAAACTCTTGTTGTAGCCGATTTAAGAAAAATCGTTTATTAAAAACCTTGGTCAATTCATCAGTAATAACGGAGTCTTTGAGAGAATGGGCTTCTTGCGTCAAGCTTCGGTATTCTTTATTGAGGCGTTCAAACTCTTGGCTTTTCTCGTCGAGAACCTTTTGATAAAGTTTTGATTTTTTGCGATGAAAAAGATATTCAATCACAACGTTCCATACCCAGTTACGACATATCTCGTAAAAGTGATCAAAAAGAGACGAGACAATGAGTAAGGCAATTGCCGTTAATGGGATCCACCACACAATGGTGCCGTGGAAAAGGGTTGGTGTAAAATATTTACTCAGCCCAAATGGTGAAACGGCCTGGCTAAAATCAGGTGCAGAACTCATGGGAAACCAACCCGTTTGCCCCGCATGATAAAGCCCCAATTGTGTAAACAGCCATTTTACCGGAAAAATTAGATATCCCGTGATAGAGTAGAGCGGGTTTAAAAGAAAGGCGTAGTGGGTGTAAATACTATCTGCTGGGCGAGGACCAAGGGTTCCTGGGTCATTAAGCATGCATAGAAAGCTTAGCCAAATGCAGGCTTGGAGTAAATTGAAAAGAGTTTTTTTAACTTGTTCCATCTGAAATGTTTTTTCCCTTTTGGTATGCAAAAAGAGGTTTCTTCTTTTATTCTAATCTATTTATTCCCCAATTATTCCCCTATTAAAACGACATTTTGAGAAAGTTGTTTTGTGAGACCGAAAGGATGTAAGAATATGCCGTTCTCATAGTCAGCCTTGAGCCGTAAAAATGCATCTTGATAGCGTTGGGTGTGGCAACTGAATAAAATAACTTGTTGTCCAAGTGTACTGACTTTTGCAAGGGTTTCCAGGGCATTGTAAAACCGATCATCATCAAAGTTTACAAAAGGATCATCTAAGATAATTGGGATGTGTCCTTTTTCTTGGCTTAGATAATCGGTAATAGCAAAGCGAATCGCCAGATAAATTTGATCTTTTGCGCCACAACTGAGGTGTTGAAAGGCGTCTGCTTGATGATATTTTTGAAGTGTTGAATCAAATAGCGAAAACTGGAGATCGGGCTTAAAAAATATTTGTGAATAGGGGGAGTGGAATTGTTCAAGAAGCGTGTTGGTTCGTTCATTTAAATATTGTGACCACTGGGTAAATTCATCCTGAGAAACAGCCTGTAGCGTTTCTTGGGCAATGGAAAGTGCCGTTTGAAATTGTTGGAATTTTTGGAAAAGGGTTTGCCGCTCTGCTAATTCAGCTTGAATTTTGGGAAACCGTCGATTGTAGTCATCTTGCTTTTCTTTAATGAGCAACTGAAGTTGGGTTTCTTCATTCTTGAGGCTTTCTTGCTGGGCTTTGAGTTGGGTTAATTGTTGCCGCTCTTCAAAGGGGGAAGCTAAGTCTGAAGGCTTTTCTGTATCAGGATCCACTTGCAGGGCCACAAGTTGGCGTTGATAGTTATCAAGTGCTTCAGGTGTTTTGAGTTGTTGAGATTTTTCAGCAGCAGCAACCTTGAGTTTTTCAAGTTGATGGAAGGCTTCTACCGCTTGGTTGAACTGGTCTATAGTGGCTTCGGAGGAATCTGTTTCAGGAAGGTGACACTCAGCCAGAATCTGATGCATTTTCTCCCGGGTTTCATCTTGGCGTTTTTGTTGGGCCTCCTTGCGAGTTTCAATCTCTTGGCATTGCTTTAAAAGGGCTTGATGGGATGTGTGAAGGGCTTGAAATTGATGATACTGATCAATAACGGGTTTTATGGTCGCAAGGCGTTCTAAAAGGGGTGAGCTTGGGTGAGATGATTCGGTAAGTGCTTTTTCTAAAGATTCTAATACCGCTTGGAGATCCGATTCACGGAGTGCAAGCTTTTGTTGAAGCATAAGGGCTTGGGCAAAATCCTGTTGTTTTTCGGAGTTAAACCACAGTAGATTGCTCAAGGTCTCAGGACGGGTTATTTCTGGACACGGGTTGCGTAATTGCTCTTGCAAGGACTGGATTTTTTCGTGAATCTGATGGCGCTGATTTTCAATGGCGTTTCGGCTATTGACCTGGGCATTGACTTTGTCTTGAAACTGCTTCTCTTGAGTAGCTTTCTTGAAATAGAGAATAATCCAAAGTAAGACCAGTAGGCTGCCTAAAATAATGCCTATCCATGAGAACTTTGGCTGGAAGAATGAGGTACTAAATGCAGAAATTCCTATAAGGATGAGGGAAATGCTTTGGCTCTTCCCTGAAAGTCTTTGTTTTGAGACTTCTTTTATGGGGAAGGGTTCTGATGATAGTTCTTCTTGTAAGGCTTTTTCTTGCTGGAGGCACTGGCATAAATCATTCATTGTAGAAGTCGGTAAAGGGTTAAACCGGTAAAAAAGTTCTTGAAAGCGTTGGCTTTCGAAGCCTCGGTTTTCCAAACGCTGATATTCTGATTGAAGTTCAGCTTTGGTAAAATCAAATTGCGCTTTTGCCGTCTCGAACTGTTGGATTTTGAGCTGGATATCGTCCAGGTCAATTGCATTGACAGACCAAGGAAACGATGTCAGTGTTGCTGCTTTAGTTTCAACTTCATTCTTTAATCGGGTTTGCTCGGTTTCAAGTTCGCTTAAATGGTGCTGAACTTGAGACAGTTGGCCACAGAAAGCTTGAAAGTCTTTTTGGTGATGAATCGGAAAATTTTCAAAGGCTTCTAAAGATTTTTGTGTGTCAGAAAGCTCAGCTAATTCTTGCTGAATCTTGATTTGGGTATCTAAAATCCGTTTTGCTTCCAATGCTTCAGTTATTTGAACCCGAAACGTTGCAGTTTTAAGTTTGGATTCTAGTTCCTGAACCTTTGCTTCAATGGATTTACGCTGATGAATCGCATCTTGATAAGTATAATAGCCTTCTGTGAGAGCAGTTTGTTGTTCTTCCAGGTTTAAAATTTGATTTGACAGGCGGGAGAGAATGGTTGAAAGCTGGAGGGTTTTTCCTTCCAATTCAAAGTGTTGCGACTCAGCCTTTTTCAGGCGATCCAAGGCCGCTTGGGCAGTGGTTCCCGTTTCACCAGAATTGACGACTTTCTCAATAGCCGTAATCAGCTCACTGTGGCTTTCAAATGCTTGGAGCTGATTTTGAAGCTGCAGGGCCGATTTCTCAAAAGTACTCCGGGATAAGCCGGTGAAGGTTTCCCCCACCAAAAAGGTTTTTTTATCAGCTTGAAATTGTCGCTTACACTCTTCTCCTGTGAGGGTGTTAATGACCTGAAGTGGCGTTGTTTTTGACCCAAAGTCTCGATAAATGGCATAATGCTCCTGGTTTTCGTCGGTTATTTCTAAAATCAGTCGTGGCCCCTGATCCGGGTTTTGCCAGGGAGAAAACGCCGTTTTAAAGAGAGTAACGTCTTTCCGATTTTTGGGTTCTCCGTAAAGTCCTGCGAGCAACCCTTCTACCAACGTAGATTTCCCCATTTCGTTATTGCCAATAATCAGGGTGAGCCCTTCAGGGGCAAAGTCCATTTCAAAGTCCTTGGGAAGGCATCCAAAGCCTTGGCTGATAAATCGCTTTAATCTCATGGGGTTCGCACCCCAATCCCGGTTAAGGCATCGAGACCCAAATAAAGAGCTTGTTCTAGAAGTTTTCGCTCTTCATCAGACTGAGATTGCTGGATTTTTGCGTCCAGTGCTGCCAGGTAGCGCCCTTCTAAACTGTGACGATCATGGCGATAATCGTCTAGATGATAAGTCTCTTTCACTTTAGAGGTATCAAGTTTGGCATAAAAGAAACTTTCATTGAGTTTAGCCTCTAACTTCTCCCAGGGCGCTTTGGACCCGGCTGGGATTTGGCCATGAAGCTCACAATAAATCAAGTCATCTGGTTGCGCAGCCGTTTGAAGGCTTTGTAATACCCACGTTTCTATCTCTTCAAAACTGGTTTGCCCCGTAATGGGGATGCTACGAGAGACAATTTGGCGCTTATCGAGAGAAATTTTCTCTAAGGTCACCTGGGCTGGCTCTGTGCCTTCTTTGGTGAGGTCGCCAATAATTGCGTACTTAGGGCCGGTTTCATCCAGCCCGCGGCCAAAGGGGCACCCTGCATAAGCGCCTTTAATATGGCCTGACATGTCACAAAAGGTTTCAAAAGTATGATAGTGACCGATGGCAGCGTAATCGAAGTTCAGAGAAACCAGTTCTTGTTGGGAAAAAGGGGCTGTAAGCTTTTCTTTGGCTGGATTAAAATCATCTCTGGCCCCATGAAAAAGGAGTAAATCAAGTGTCTCGGTGGGCATCCTGGGAGAAAGTTCCTCTAACAGCCGAATCTGGCGATGGGTATTATCAGGGTGAAGGAGGGTGTTATCATCAAAGGCTCTGCCCGTGACCTGAATTTTCCCGTCCCATCCTGGAACCCAGGCTGTGTTGAATTTTGGCTCTGAAAAAATGAGGATATGGTCTGGCCATGGGGCCAATCCCAAAGACTGTAAAACCATGGGGGAATAAAAACTGCTGGGGCCATAAAAATCATGATTCCCTGGTGTAATAATCGCCGGAATAGAAAGGTTACAAAGGGTCGTGTATAAAATTTGAAAGGTCTTTAGAAGCTTTGTATCAGAACGATCTAGCTTCTCATGGTCCCAAAGATCGCCAGGAATAAGAAGCCCTTGGATATTGTGATTGGCAATAACCTGTGGCAGGGACGAAACCAATTGTTCAAATTCTTGTTGGCGTTGGGTTCGTTTTTCAGGGGGCAATGCCAGCTTAGAGCTGGTCATGGGGGCTCCAAAATGAAGATCTGAAAGCTGAAGGAAGCGAAAGCGTATCATAAGGCTATTGTATACAGCACCTTGCCTCTCGACAAGGTTTTCCTGGGAAAAGCGTGATAGGGAGGCTGATTTTATTTCAAACGGTGGATTTGGGCCTGAATCATATCTGCCAGATCCCCATGCGCATAAGGTAAAGCGTCCAGATAGGTTTGGAAAGCCAATTGTAAGTCATTGTTTCCTTCATATGCGATAGCCAAATTGTAAAGGACAACAGGACTCTGAAAAAAGGTATTTGCCGCAGCCTGGAGTGAAGAAAGGGCTTGAGAATAGGCATGTGTCTCCAAATAAAGACTCCCCAGCATATAGTCTATTTCACCATCCGTTTCGAGAGAAAGGCTCTTGGATAGACGGGTTTTTTTCAGCACTTGAATGGCATTCTGGGGTTGATGGGCTTGATACAGTAAGGCACTATATCGAATACCCAATACGTTGGGATAATCGTGAGCCCCTTGTCCATAAAGGACGAGGGCTTTCACCCATTGATTCTGGTGTAAATAGAGTGCGCCTAACAGTTGATACAGCATTTGGGGTGGATGGGGGAGCCCATTAAAAATGATCTCCATCTTTTGTACCGCTTTATCCAGGTGATTTGCATCATAGTCGTTGCTGGCATCCCCTAAAAGCACCTGAAAATTAATTTTAGCAGGTGTTTTTACACTGGGCCATTGAAGGTACAGAGGGAGTTCTTCACCAGCTTTTTCCAAAAATTGATTTTGAGAAGTGGTGAGCCAAAGCTTTAAAGGGTGTTTCGATTCAAAATAAAGCTGTGTTCCTGCGGAGTTTTCAACCACTTTTACCCGATAAGGGACGGGCTTTAGGAAAAAAGCAGGCTTTAAGACTTTTTGTGGCGTGTAGAGGGTTGGGGCAAGTTTCGCATGCTCAAGCCATACAATAGATCTTCCATGGGACTGAAGAAGCTTTGTCTGGAGCGGCTTGGTACTCGTTATATTCACAATGGCTCCCTTGGTAGGAATTGGGAGAATTGCAATATGATTGAGGGTTATTGGGTGAGCCCAACAAGGTTGGAGCCAACAACACAAAATTGTCAGTAAGATGATTTTGATTCGATTCATTGTTTCTATGGTAAAGAGGGGGCGTTGTTTTGAGAAGGCGCTACCTGGTTACTTTAAAGAACCATAAGAGTGGAGGCTGCCAAATCCCCACATATTAACGCCTAAAAAGGTCATCAAAACCAGTAAAAATCCGCCAACAGAAACCCAGGCCATTGTTTTTCGAGTATGTTCGCCGTTAATACGCATATGGAGATAAGCGCCATACCCTAATAAGGTTACTAAGCTCATGGATTCTTTGGGATCCCAGCTCCAGTAGTTTCCCCAGGCCTCGTTTGCCCAAATAGCCCCTAAAATGACGCCAATGAGGAGCAACGGGAAGCCTGCTGCAATGCAGCGATAGGTGACTTCATCATAAAGCTCAGCAGCACTCGTAAAAGAAAGCGACAATAATCCAGGACCACCATCCCGGGTTGCTAAAACGGGTGATGAATATCCATTTCCATTCCCTTTGTTTCGGTCTGTCAGAAGGACGGCGACAGAGCTCATAAAGGAGAGGGTAAAGAATCCATAGGATAAGAGAAGGGGGGGGACGTGGATACTACGCCAATAACTTCTCAATGCAGCCTGAAGGGGATTAATGTCTGTGGGAATAGTGCCCGCATAAAACATGATAATCAGTGCCAATAGACAAACTGCCCATCCCAAATTGGGAACTCGAAACCACCGTTCGATAATTAAGAATGCAAGGAGTAAGCAAATTGTTGTAATCAGGAGGGCCTCATACATATCAGATAGGGCAAAGAAATTTGCTGCAATGGAACGCATGACAACGGATGTAATTAAGCTACCCAAAGCGCCCGCCAATAAAACGGAAGAAAGATTCCTGAGCCAGTCTCGTTGTATGAGAACTTGGCAGACGTAGGCCAAGGCACTAATGGCAATGAGAAAAAGACCGGCATGTGCAAAGAAATATTCGTTGAAATGAAGATTCATGGTCATTATTCCTTCATAGGTTGAGGAGCAAAGATTTTGGTTAATGCTGTTTCAATGGAAAACAGCTCTTGACGAAAGGATAAACGTCCTTTATTGGTTTTGGGGTAAAGCATAATCTCGTATTTTCCAGGAGTATTTTCTCGTAACGAAATCCAGAGACGACGCTGTGAGAAAAAGCAAAGGATTGCGCCAAATGAAATAATGAGATATGCCAGATACATCAGTGGTACTTCTGGTGCTTTTTTAATTTGAAGCCCTGTGGCGATTTCAGGTTTAATATACGAAATGGTTTCACCGTTTAAGGTACCTGTTTCTCCCTGAAACAGCCGTAAATTTTCAGGCATTTTCCCTTTTACAAAAGGTTGGCCTGGTTTTCTCACGAAAAAGATGCCGACATTTTTGGGGATTCCGGGATCTTGGTGAGCAAAAAACGGAAACATAATGAGCATACTGCCATCTTTTAAACTGCTGATTGAGATGGGACGCTTGTTAAACTGACTATTGGTTGAAATCGTCATGGGTTTACCATTTACTTTTATTTGAAACCGCCCTGTTGGGGCAAAGCTGGCTTGGTAAATGGCCAGATTCCCATAATCTAAAGGATGATTGACAGAAATAATTTGAGATTTGAGGACTTTGCCTGTGGTTGGAGAGAGAATTTGGATTTTAGTGAAATACTGTTTTGCGGTTTGTGGGTGATCGGGGTAGTAAATCACGTGAAAATCAGAAACATGAATTTTAAAATCGGGAATGCTGCCGAGCCATAGGTTTCTGGGAACACCGGTTTTAAACGTGGTGGCATCCTGGATTCCAAAGGTATCCCCGGGCACTACCATTTGGAGGGCCTTAAATCCCGTAAAGTTGCTATAAACACCGGCCACTAAACATAGCAAAATGCCAAGGTGGGCAATACAGGGGCCGAGTCGAGTAATATTACCTTTGCAAGCGTACAAATTGCCTTGGCCATCTTTATAAATGCGGTAACGAAACTTTTTTAATGCTTGGGAAACTTTGCTTTCCACAGTCTCTCGGGTCCCTTGGGCAAGATTTGAAAGACTATGGCTTTCCATATGTTGCATCAGTTGTTCTGGTGGGAAAAATGTTTTTTCAATGGCTGCGATGGTTGCGGGTTTCAGCCACTTAAAACTCCCAATGAGCAAATTGAAGAAAAAGAGAATTTGGAGCGTGAGGTACCAAAACGACGAAAAAACATTGAAAAGCCCCAT